>VBME01000155.1 GCA_005878995.1 Methanobacteriota archaeon
CCGCCGCGACCGTCCTCCTGGGGAAGGGAGCGCATCGGGCAGCCGCGGAGCGGGCGAAGAACGCGATCGCGAGCGCCAGCATCGGAGTGTGCGCGAACGCCGGCTGCTTCGAATTTGTCCAGGAGTGGGAAGGCGGGAGGATCGATTTTGCGGCGTACACGAAGAAACTCGCGGGATTCCTCGAACCGAAGGGCGTCGTCAATACGAGCCAGTTCCGGAGAATGCTAAACGCGGTGTACGAATTCGGCGTGAATTGGAATGTGGTCGCGAGCCAAGCGGAACAAGCGCTCGCCGCCCGAACCGCGATCGAGGGCGCAGCGTGGTGCCTCCTCGCGTCCGTCTCGATTCGCGAGCTACTCGGTTCCCCGCCGAAGTTCCCAGCCCGCGAGTTCGCGGAAATCGTCGAACGAATCGTTCGCCGGATCTAGCTAGCTTGGGTAGGCTCGGGCAACCATTTACACCTTCGACCGAAGCTTCGGTCGATAAGACTTCGTTCCATCGGGGAGCTCGGTGGCGACGAAATCGCCGTAGAGGTACGGGTAATCCCGCATACAGATTTCCGCGATCTGGTCGAAGACCATCCGAATCTCGACTTCGGCCGACGAGTCCGTGCGCATTTCGATGACCCAGCGAAGCGTTCGGTGGTTCGCGGTCCAGATAAGATTCGTCGCGATCCCGTCCGGCAGGATGCGTCGCAGCGCTGAGGTCAGGCGCTTTTTCTGATCCATCGTCATCTGATCCCACGGAACCCGGTGCTCGAGGTCGCGATAGGCCTTTTCTGCCTCGTCGACGGCTTTTGCCATCGCCTGGCGCTGGTCCTCGTCAAGTTCCTCCGGAATCCAGAACTTGATTTGTGGAGGACGCACATACCTCAAGGACTCCTGGCTGACCGCCGTCCCGACTCTGTGGCGAACGATTTCGTGAGAACAGACCCGGCTTACGCCCAACAAGGCGAATGAAACCTGAGAGTGTTCCATGATTGAACCGTCGCCGCGAACCAGGATATTCTTGAAGTACTCCGAGGGATCCTCCCGAATCCGCGTGACGTTCGGGTTCAGGCCCGGCTCGTAAGATTCGTAGCACACCCGCCCGGCGAACTCGATGAGGGTCTGCCCGTCCGTTCCATGGGACGCCACGAATCGGTCGCGGCCCGCGTCGCTCACGCCAATCGTTTCGAGCACCTCGCGGAGCGCCTCGGGGTTAACAACGGTCTCGCCAATCTTGACGACAACAGGCTTCACAGGTTTCATGAACGCACCGCCTTCGGCGGATTACTCGGTCTTCCCACATCCGCGCCGCGAGAGCAACGCCACGAACCACATAAGGACTCTTCTGGGATAGCCGAATTCACCTGCTCAAAGCCACCGAAACAAGACCTTCCAGAATTCGGCCTTCTCGGGTTTCTTGACGCCCGCGAGGACGGTCTGAAGAACGTGTTTTTTCTGGGCGTCCACGTTTTCGTATCCGGCCGACATCGCGTCGTAGTGGGAGAGACGCTCGAGCGTCGTCTTCTCCACGAGAATCGCCTGACCCTCCCCGACGACTTCGTCCTTGAATTTGACCACGAGGCGGTTCCCGGGGATCAGGCTAATGCGGTCGTGTTCCTGCGGGGAGAGGTAGGTCTGGTAAACGTACTGCTTCCGGATCTTCTCCTCCGCTCCGGGATACACGATGACGATCGTCTTCGGCGGCGCTGCGTTGGGAGGGATCATGGAAGACTGAGATTGCGAACGCGGTGTCGAAGATGAACCTTGCTCTGATCAAAGCGCCGCGAGGACTTCATCCGTGTGTCCTTCCACCCGGACCCTCGGCCAGATTTTGGCGACCTTTCCGCGCTCGTCGATCAGGAACGTCGTGCGCTCGATCCCGAAGTATTCCCGACCGTAGAGATTCTTTTTCTTCCAGACGCCGTACGCACCGGTGACGCGCCCATCGTCGTCGCTGAGTAGCGGGAAATTGAGGTTGTACTTGTCCTTGAACTTCAGGTGGCTCTTCGAATCGTCGCGGCTAACGCCGAGGATCACGGCGCCCTTCGAGGTCACCCGGGCGAGGTTGTCCCGGAACGAGCAGGCTTCTTTCGTGCAACCCGGCGTGTCGTCCTTCGGGTAGAAGTAGAGGACGACCTTCCTTCCGCGGAACTCTTTCAACGACAGAACGCGCCCGTCGTCCGCCGGCAGGGCGAAGTCAGGCGCTGGATCACCGACCGCAACCATCGTCGCACCGCCTGAGTGCAGGCGTCCGCTCGATTTAACGCCACCGTTGCGCCGTCGGTGCCTTGGCCAGGGGCGTTGTTGCCCATGTCTGTCCCAAATAGTATCAAGTCTGGTATTTCTCAGCGTATCCTTTATGTAAACGTACCCGGTTCGTTTTCGTCAGCCTCCCAGCCGAAGGTGCGAACGGGGACTCCATGGCTCGCAAGGCGACTTCTCGAAAGCCGACAATCATCCCTCGGTCTCTGCTTCGGCCTGGTTCCGGAAGGTCGCGGGCGCCACGGTCAGACCCATCCCAGGCCGAGTCCGCCACGCAGGGGCTCTTGCAGCTCGCGTTCGCCCGCCACGCCCACGGATACGGGTTCCTCGCGGCGGCGGCGTTCCTGTTGGATGCGGTCCTCCTCCTGACCCTCGGAGGGCAAGCCCAAGTCCTGCCGCTGCCGCAAGGGATCCGCCTCGACATGGTGCTATGGATCTTGCCCGCCATGGCCGGGGCTCTCGCGTCATGGGACGCAGTCCGCTTGAAGCGCGAGCCGTATCGACTGCACTACGCGTCGGATCACTTCGCGGCGTCGACCGCCGGCATGGTCTTGTTCTTCTTCGTCGGCTTCGCCATCATCCTCCTGATGCGCCAATCGTTCCCACTGACGATCGTCCCTTGGATTTACCCATTATCCGTGGCCGGTGTCCCCCTTACCATCGTCTCGATGGGAATGACGTGGCAGGGCCTTGGTGCCCGCAAGGTGGGGAGCCTGGGGGCGGCCCTCATCATGCCGATCATGATGGTCCTCCTCGTCTTGGGCGGGGTCAAGGTCACGGACGTGAACGGCGTCCCGGACCAGAACGGGATTAGCCTGTTCATCGTCACGTTCCTCATCGGCGCCCTGACGTCCGAGATCGCGGGCTCGCTCCTCCACATCATCGCGTCGTCGACGAGTGTCTACCAGCGGGAGATCTTGAAGGCCGACAACACCAAGGTCGCGATGCTCCAACAGGACTACCAGAAGAAGCGGGAGGCGGTCGACTACAAGGAGCGGGCGCTCCGCGGCCGCGAGGCTCACCTGGAAGCCCTCCAGCAGGAGCTGGAAGACCAAGCGAAGGAGCTGAAGACGAAGGTCACGGACGTGGCCACCCGCGAGACGTCGATCGAGAAGGCGATGAAGGACTTGCGGGACATCGACCGCAAGGTCGCGTCGACGCGGGCGGAGATCGAGGCCAAGGCGGAAGAAACCCGCCTCCGGGACGCGGACTTGGCAACCCTCAAGACGGAAAACGAGAAGGTGCGCCAGACGCTGAACGCGCGGGAGTCGTCCCTCGCGGAGCGGGAGAAGGAGGTCAAACGGACCTCCATCGAGCTCACGTCCCAGGTGCGGGGAACGGAGTCGAAGGTCAAGTCGATCGAAGAGCGGGAGGCGCGGTTGCATGACCTCGAGAAGTCGTTCGATGACAAGCGGACCCAACTCCTGAAGCGAGAGAAAGACCTGGACCTCAAGGAATCCGAATTGCGATTAAGGGGGGAGCAGGTCGACGCGACCCACGGTGGCACGGATGCGTCGCGCATTCGGGAGCTGAAGGACTGGGAATCGAAGATCCTGGCGAAGGAGAAAGAGGTCGCGAAAAAGGAAGTCGAGGTCAAGACCCTCGAGACCCGACTCCGCGACAAAAACGAGAATGCGACTCGCATCGAAAAGCAGTTAGGGGGTCAGCGGAAGTCGTTCGACGACCGGGAATCGGAGTTCGTCTCCCGCGAGAAGAAGATCTCGGATCAGGAGGCGGCGTTGCGCGAGCGGACCGTCGAGATCGAGCGCCAGGCCTCGGCCGTCGAAGAGGCGCAACGAACCCTTGACGGCAAGACGAAAAAGTACGCGGAGCTGTTCAAGGACGCGAAGATGAAAGAAGCCGCTGCCGGGTCGAGCGAGACCGAGACCAAGCGACAGAAGGAGACGCTCGACAGCCGGGAGCGGAAGCTCGTCGAGATGCAGGGCAACCTCCAAGCGGAAATCAAGCGGCTCAACGAGCAGAACCGGGGCCTCCTCGAGAAACAGAAGGAACTCGAGGAACGTGAGTCGGATCTCCATCTCCAATCCCTCGAGCTCGAGGGGAAGGCCCGGGAGGCGCGGACAGCCGCGCCGACACCGGGAATGAAAGACATGGGCCGCGAGGCACAGCTCGAAGAGTGGGAGCGTCGGTTGCGCGAGCGCGAGGAGGAATTCAAGCGGCGCTCGTACCAGAAGGAAAAGGAATTCGAGATGCGCGAGGGCGCCGTAAAGGCCCGCATCTCGACCGCCGCGGGCACAGCGGAGGCGGAAGAGGCCGTCGCAGTCGAGAAAAAGGCGGACCGCGTCAAGACCGGGACCCCGCGGTTGGACGATCTCCTGTATGGAGGCATCCCCTTCAACTCGAACGTCCTCTTCGTCGGTCCCGCGTTCGTCGGAAAGGAAGTCGCCCTCCTGAATTTCATCGCGGAGGGGCTGAGGAAAGGCATCCCCGCAATCATCATCACCACGACGAAACTGCCCATCGATATCGCGAAAGACATCGCGCCGATCCTCCCGACGTTCGTCGAGTATGATCAGCTCGGCCTCGTGCGGTGGATCGATTGCACGTCACCGATGGCCTCTGGCAAACCGGTGAAAGAGAAGAACGTCTGGCGGGTCAACGGCCCGACGGACTTCGACAACATCCAACAGATCGTGAACCAACTCGACGAGGAGTTCAAGAAGAAATACGCCTACTTCCGGCTCGCGTTCCTGACCCTCAGCTCGGCGATCACGCAGACGGACGAAAGGGATGCGATGAACTTCTTCCAGCGTCTCGTGAACCGGCTTCGGCAGACGAAAGCCGTGTCCGTGGTCGCCCTGGAGCGCGGGATGCACACGGACCAAACGCTCGAGGCCCTCGAACACATGGTCGACGGTGCGATCCACTTCAAGTCGGACAAGCAGAAGACGACGCTCCAGGTCGTCGGCCTCGGGGAAGTCCAGACCCACGACTGGGTCCCTTACAAGTTCACGAACAAGGCGCTCATGATCGGCTCGTTCCAGCTCGAGCGAATCCGGTGAGGGCGGGTCCCCGTCTGCCGGCATCGGATTCGCGCCCGCCGGAGCCCGGGCCGAGGCCCAGCGAGGAGACAGATTGCCGTGGCGGAGCGGTTCAGGCGGGCGAGGATGCCGTCTGGCCCCATTCCCGTTGTTTCCGGTGACGCGCCTTGTCATCGGTCAGGTGGACGACCCAGTCGCCGTAATCACGACTCCCGCTTCTTGAGCTGCTGGGCAAGGACGACCCCGGCGATGACCATCCCGCCGCCCCCAATCATGGCAAGAGTGACAGGTTCTCCGAGGATCGCAATCCCGCCCACGACCGCGACCAGCGTGCTCACATAGATGTACGCCCCGGCGGAGGCCGTCCGAAGTCGAGCGAGCGCGCGGAACCAGATCCCGTACCCAATGAACGTCGGAAGGATTCCGAGATAGAGGACCGGCATCCAACCGGAGAGACCCATCGTTCGGAGGTCGACGAGGAAAGCGGGACCGGTCGCGATCAGGAGGGGGACAAGAAGCGCCGTGCCGAGCAGGAGGGTCCAAGCGACGAAGGTGAACGGAGGGTACCGCCGGAGGTAGGACTTCCCGAGGACGGCGTACAGCGCCGAGAACACCGCGGGAGGGAGGACGGCGATCGCGCCTTCCGAGGCGCGAAACTGGAACGCGCTCTCGGGACGCGTGAACAAGATCATCACCGCGAGCCCGGCGAATGCGACCCCGATCCCGACGGATGGAAGCCGACCGACTCGCTCCTTCAAAAGCGGCACCGCAAGAATCGCGATGAATGCGGGCGCCGAGGCGATGATGAGGGCCGCCGTCCCCGCGGTGACGTTCGGGTCCGCCTCCCCGAGGTTCAAGAAGAGATGATAGCCCACAAATCCGAAAAAGGCGAGGACGACGAGCATCGGGAGGTCCTTCCTCTCGGGCGGCTTGCGAACCTGTCCCGTCGCGAGGAGGTACGCGACGAAGAGGACGTCCGCCACGGCGAACCGAAGGAAGGTGAGGGTGATCCACGACATGTACGCGAGGGCTTGCTTGATTGCGACGAAGGCGAGCCCCCAGAACAGGACGAGGAGAACCATCGAGCCGTGGACGGCCCAGTTCCGATCGAGCCGGTCTTGGACCGCCACATCCGCAGAAGCTGGGGCCGCGATAAAAACATGAGCCCGGCGAACGCCGTGTTTGTCGTCGGGTCACAACAGGTACACGTTCGGAAACTCGGGTGCCTCGGCTTTGAAGAGGTTCGGCGCCTCCCCGACTCCGCCCCAGAGCCTCTTGCTCAATTCCAACTGACCGCGGTCGAGGAGCTCCGGATTGTACGAATACTGGATCCGCACGTAGTTCGTCGCGCCGACCGAGGTCTTGCGGTTCAGGAACTTCCCAAAGTCCTTCCAGCCCGCGGGCTGCCGGGAGAAGACATTGGCCATTTCGACCGCGAAACGCCCGCCGATGAAGAACGCCTTCCACTCGTTCACGTTCCGCTCGTCGAGGCGGCCTTCCACCAGTTTCGCGACTCCGTCGGCGTAAGTGGGATTGATGTACTGACGGAATGCCTCGAGATTGGCGAGCGCCTCCTCCAGGTTTCCGACATCTTCCGGATTCAAGACGGGTTTCGGGGGGGCGTTGTACCACGTCGCCTGGTATGGCGCGTACTTCGCGGCGCCAGCTTGGGCCTCCCACCGCGCGGCGGCCCGGTCCACGAGGAAATGAACCCGGGTGTGGGCGAGCAGGTAATCGAGCACGAGCGTCGTTTCGACTTTCTCCGCCACATCATCCACGTTTTGATCTGCGTACTTGCCGAGGTCCCGCCAGATGATCCGGTGGTATTCCTCCTTCAACGCGCGAAGCGCTCCTTCGCGAATGTAGATGCCCCACCGATCCGGCGCGAGCCGAAAGCTGACGTAGAACGCGACTGCCTCGGGTCCCATCTTGAGCATGTTCGGGAGGGTCGCAGGGTCCTTCGGCGACTGAACGCGGAACGCGGAGAGGTTCTCGGCGCTCAGTTCGAAGGGGCGAGCACCGTCCACCGCCGGCGTCGTCCCGTAGCCGGGGACACGGACCTTGTTCGGGTCGCAGAACTGGGGATACGAGGAAGCGAAGCTCGAGAGGTCCTCCATGGAAGTCTCGAACGGGGAGGGGGGCTTAAGCCTTCGCGGTCAGTACAAGAGGCACTCAACCATGCGGTGGCCAAGACTCTTTTGGAGAAGAGGGGCTCGCCGACGGAAGCGAATGGCAACATATGGGCCCTCGACCGTTTCCGCCACGGCGACGTCGGCCACGGCCTCTTGCATCGGGGTCGGAGCGTAGCGCAAGAGGGACCGCACCAATCCGATGACGAACCTGGGCTCGGTTTCGCCGATATAACGGGTCGCAACGAGGCCCTGCACGTTCCATGCGGTCGGCGGACCCAACCATCGCGCGATGGAGCGGGGCTCAGGCTCGAGTTCCTGGGCGAGCATGTCAACAAAGTCGCGTCCTTCCCAACCGCAGATCGGCAGGACGGACGGGCACCGCGGGTGGAAGCGGCAGCCTGCGGGAGGCCGAATCGCATCAGGGATCTCCCCCCGCGGAAGCGACTTCGCCGTTCGTCGCTCGGGATCGGGGATCGGGATGGCCCCGAGCAAGGCTTGGGTGTAAGGGTGCTTCGGATCGGCGTAGACCTCGCTCGCTTCGCCTTCCTCCATGATCCTCCCCAGATACATGATGGCGATCCGATTGCAAAGGAACTTGGCCGTCGCCAGATCATGTGTGATGAACAGATAGCTCAGGTTGTGCCGTCGCTTAAGATCCAAGAGGAGCTCGAGGATCCGCGCCCTGACCGACATGTCCAGCATGGACACGGGCTCATCGGCCACGATGAAGGAGGGGTTCAAGATCATTGCCCTGGCGATGACCACCCGTTGCTTCTGTCCGCCACTCATCTCCGCCGGCAGCTTGTCGTAGAAGTCCTCCGGAGGATTGAGCCCAACCTCGTCCATCATTCGGAAGACCTTCGGCCGGGCCTCCGCCTCGTTGGTCGCCTCGTGGTGGATCATCAGGGGATGGGCAATGGCAGCCCCCACCGTCATTGCGGGATTCAGCGCAGCATGGGGATCTTGGAATACGATCTGCATCCTGCGCCGAAGGGGGCGGATCTCCCGCTCTTTGAGTTGCGAGATGTCGGATCCCTCAAACACGATCTTGCCTTCGGACGGCTTCACGAGACGAAGGATTGCCCGTCCCAGGGTCGTCTTGCCGGAACCGGATTCCCCGACGAGACCGTAGATCTCGCCGCGGTGAATGTCCAGGGAAACCCCGTCGACCGCGTGGACGAATTTCTTTGCTCCGGGCAGGAGCCGAGAAAGGAACCCTCTCTGGACGGCAAAACTGACTTTGAGCCCCTCGAGAGAAACGATGTTATCCATCCGCGGCTCCCTCTTCAACGACGTTGTGATGCAGGTAACAGGCCACCCGTCGCCCATCTTTCGGCACCAGGGCCGGTACGGCCTTCGGGCATGGGTCGAACGCCTGAGGGCAGCGAGGATGGAAGGCGCATCCCGACGGCGGCCGGACGAGGCCCGGAGGATAGCCGGGTATCGACGCGAGTTCCTTCGTCTCCAGGTGAATGACGGAATGAAGGAGCCCTTGGGTGTAAGGATGGAGAGGGTTCCGGAAGATTTCCCGGACCGGTCCTTCCTCCACGATGCGCCCCGCGTACATCACCGCCACTCGGTCACACGTCTCGGCCACAATCCCGAGGTTGTGCGTCACGAGGAGAAGGGCGAGGCCGTAACGCCGCCTCAACTCCTCCAAGACCTGGAGGATTTGGCCCTCGACGATCACGTCCAGGGATGTCGTGGGTTCGTCCGCGATGATCAGTTTCGGCTCAAGGACGAGCGCCATCGCAATCATGATGCGCTGCCTCATTCCGCCGCTGAATTCATGGGGATAGTTGCGAAAGCGGCTAGGGGGAATGCCGACGGCGGCCAAGGCCTTCAACGCCATCGCCTTCGCGTCGTCCTTTCCGACGTCGCGGTGTTGTCGGATGAGCTCCGTGAAGTGATCCTCGATTGTCATGAGCGGGTCGAGGCGGGTCATTGGATCCTGGAAGATGAGTCCAACTTTCTCGCCGCGGACCTTCCGGAGTTCGGTTCGAGGAAGCGACGCCAAGTCTCGTCCTTCAAATAGGATCTGGCCTCTGACTTCGGCGTACCGGGGCAGCACTTCCAAAATCCCCTTGGCCAGGGTGGATTTGCCACATCCCGATTCGCCGACGAGGCCGACCGCCTCGCCCGGAGCCAGGGCGAAATTCACGTTTTCGACGGCTCGGACGGTCCCCTGCCTCATCCTGTAGTGAATGAATAGGGAACGGGTTTCCAGCAGGTTCTCCATCAGGCTTTCGTCCTTCGGAGGAGCGGGTTCACGATGTCGTTGATCCCCTCGCCCAGCATGCTGAGCCCCACGGTGAGGAGCAAGATCATGAAACCGGGAAAGAACGAGGTCCACCAGATGTCGTTCGGAAGCCACTGCTGGGCGGTCGCGAGATCGGCGCCCCAGTCCGGGATGGGGGGGTCGATACCGAGGCCGATGAAGCTCAGCCCTGCGGCGGTGAGGATCGCATCTGCCGCACTGATCGAGAAGATGACGGGGATGGACGAGATGACGTTGAACGTGATGTATCGAACGATGACGCTCCCGGGACGTGCCCCGAGAGCCCGTGCCGCTTCCACGAACAACTCCTGCTTCACCGCCACGACATGGTTCCGGACCACACGGAAGTAGAGCGGGACGTAGATCACCGTGATCGCAATGCCGATGTTCACGACCCCCCTTCCCAAGATCGCGGCGAGGGCCATCGCGAGTAGGAGGCCGGGGAACGAGTAGATCGAATCCATGACGAGGACCAAGACCCGATCCACGAGGCCTCCCAGATACCCGGAGGTCAGCCCGATGGGAACGCCGACGACGAGCGCGACGAGGACGCCGATCGCCATGATCAGGAGGGAGGTCCGAGCGCCCCAGAAGACGCGGCTCAGGACATCCCGTCCCAGGTGGTCGGTCCCCATGAGGTGACTGCCGGAGGGCGCACTCAAGAGCTCCGACGAATTGATGGCGAGAGGGTCATACGGAGAGATGAGGGGCGCCGTCAACGCGATGACCACGAATGCCACGAGAAAGCCCAGGCCCACGAACGTCATGATTCCGGTCAAGGTCCGCCGCTCTTCGATGAGGGGCCAGAATACGCGACCGAGGATGCCCCGGCGCATCGCCGGCGGCAGGATGGCGGCTCCAATCGCGGGCCCGGGCCCGATGGCCACATCCGAGGGAATCGGCTTGCCCGCCAACGTCGCACCTAGTACTTGATCCGGGGATCGATGAAAGCGTTCGCGATATCCACCGCGAGGCTCACGAAAATGACCAAAATCGCATAGAACACGATGATGCCTTGAACCATCGTGTAGTCGCCCGCGATGATCGCGCGCACGAGCAGTTGGCCCACGCCGTTCAGGGAGAACGTGGTCTCCGTCAGGATGGCCCCGCCCAGGAGGGCGGCGAACTGGAGTCCAATGACGGTCACGACCGGGATGAGCGCGTTCTTGAAAGCATGACGGTAAATCACGGACCGCTCGCGGATGCCGCGAGCCCGGGCCGCCTCCACGAAGTCCGACTGGAGGGTCTGCATCATGTTCACCCGGACGATCCGAGTGAAAAATCCCGAGAGCACGAGGCCGAGGGTAAGACTCGGAAGAATCAGATGACGAACGGCATCAATGAAGATGTCGTACCGGCCCATGAGCAAGCTGTCAATCGTGTACAGGCCCGTGCGCGGCGTTGGAATCGGGGTGAGCGGTGAGAGCCGTCCGTTCGGCGGCAGCCAACGAAGGCCGATGGCAAAGGTCAACTGAAGCATCAGGGCCAGCCAGAAAATCGGGATGACCCAGATCACGATCCCGTACATCCGGAGGGTCACATCGACGGGAGTGCCCCGGTAGCGTCCCGCGACGACACCGGTGAGAATGCCGACCACCGCCGCCACGATCATGGAGTAGAGCGCGAGCTCGAGCGTCGCGGGGAACACGAGCAAGATCCAATGCATCACCGATTGGCCGGGGTAGAGGGTAAGGCTCTGACCGAAGTTGCCCGTGAAGACCCGGCCCAGATAATCGAAATACTGGACGATGAGCGGCCGGTCGAGCCCCAATTGAGCGCGTGCGGCAGCCACGACCGAGGGGTTGCCGCGGCCGCCAAAGAGGGCCTGGATGGGGTCCCCCGGAATCAGCCGAAGGATGACGAAGACCGCCGTGAGCAGGATGACCAGCATCGGGACGGCCAGAAGGGCCCGGGTGATGACGTACAGCAAAAGGGGGGAGGCCCGGGCCATGCGACCTCGTTGGGACTGGGGCCTCTTGAGTAAGGTTTCCCCTAGTCCGCGCGCCTCCGGGCCACGCCCACGGCCAAATCAACCGGCGGAATGTAGCTCAGGAGCCCGGCCTGCTGGAGCAGTGCCTTTGCCTTGGCCGGGTCCGGCGACGAACCGTAGACGTCTTTGAACACGTCCTTATGGCCGTACCAGCCGGACGGGATCATGCTCCACAAGGGTTGGGCCAGAGCTCCAAAGACGATGTTCACGATCTCTTGGCGGTTCACCGAGTAGGCGATCGCCTGTCGGACCTGGATCTTGTTGTACGGGGCCGTCCCGGAGTTGAACACCATATACCGGATCTGAGGGCTGTTGCCCAAGTCGACCTTCAGGGTGGCGTCCGCCTGCAAGGCGGTAACGTCCGGCGGGTTGAAACTCCGGTATCCCAGGTTGACGACGTGGGCCTGAACGTCCTGCCTCAGCGCGGGCGCTGCCGCTTTGAGGCTGATGCTGAAGGTGTTGGATACCGGGACCGGGATGCTCGGGGCGCCCTTGCTCTGGTACTGCTGCCAGTACGTTTTGAAGTTGTAGTTCGGGTTCGCCGTGAATACGATCGAGTTCGCGAGGTCCGTCGACTGGACGACGTACGCGCCCGAACCGCCCCCGACACCACCGCCAGGCAACGTCGTCGGGTTGTCGACGGCCGTGCCCACCGGATAGACGTTGTGGTTCAAAACGGAGGTCGTGCTAAACGTCAACAGGTTCGGGAAGATCGCATAGGTCTTGTTCAGGTGGAACTGCACCCGGAGGCCCGTTGGTCCATCGGGCATGCTGATGACGTTGTCGGGTGTGTTTGCCAACACGTTTCCGTCCATGAGCCCCGTGACGTAGAACACCGCGCTTTCAGGATTGTTGATCTTGGCGAGGCGCTGGAACGAGAACTGGACGTCGCGAGCGGTGATCGGTGAGCCGTCGGCGAAGACCAAGCCCGACTTCAGCGTCACCTCCCACACCTTCGGGTCACCGCCGACCGGGTTGACCGGAGCCCCCGCGGCGAGGAGGGGGATCGTCTGCGGGATCTCCGAGCCGTTCGTCGGGGTCGTGGTGTAGAGCGTATCAAAGATGTTGCCCACCACGGTTCCCGAAAAGAGATCGTATTCCACCGCAGGGTCCAGGCTGGTGAGCTTGTCGGTCGTAGACATGGTGAGTGTGGACGTAGCCGTGTTGTTCTTTCCGATGAAGTAATATCGGAACAGATACGGATCCAGCACGACGCCGGAAATGCTCGGTTCCCGGACAGCGACCGCGGTGGTCATCCAGAGCGGGAGGGTGGGCACGTCGCGGGCGGCCAGGTCCTGAATCTGAGAGAACGTTGTGTCGCGGCCCGTGGTTGAGCTGGTTTCGTTGTCGATCAAGGCGTCCATCGTAGGGTTGCTGTAGTTCGTTCCCAGGCTCTGGAAGCCGGTCCTCATGAAGGGCGTCACATAGTTGTCGGAATCAGCGAAGTCAGGGAACCAACCGAGTTGGAAGAACGGAAGCTGGTTGTTTGAGAACTGGCCGACAAAAGTCCTCCACGCCGAGTGTTTCAGGTTCACCTGGAACACGCCCGACTTCTCGAGCTGGGCTTTCAGTAGGACCGCGACCGTTGGCTCTGTGTCTCCGTAGTGGCCGTCGTCGTTGTACCACAATTCGATCGTTATCGGCTTGACCGGCGCGGGCGGCGCGGTCAGGATCACGGCAGCAACGCTCGCGATGATAACCGCAACGACAATCACGGCGACGACGGCGTAAAGTAGCTTTCTGCTCGTGCGTGGTTTCTCAACAGGCTTCGCTTCCAAAGGCCTCTCCTCCGTCCCCCGAGAATCCCACAGGCGGACGTGCGGGAATCCGACTACCCGTAGTTAATCGTTTCGAGACGGTGCGGTTCGAGGACCGTCCGACTCAGCCGAACTCCTCGAGTCGCCGTGTAGGGCGCCGGGCGGTACGGAATCGGTCGAGGACCGCCTCAACGCGATTCGGAGAAAAGTTCCGCTCATCGCAAAGAAATCGCAAGAGGCCCGCTCCATCCGGAGGCCGCGTCGTCAGGTCGCCAGCTTCCGTCACCGGCGGATTCTGAAAGAACGCGCGAATTTCATCGAGCCGACCAGGCAACTTCGCGCGAATCTCCGAGGGCGCGCGGTCAAGGGAGCCCCACTCGCGAATTCGCTTCACGGCCGTCTTCGGTCCAATCCCCTTGACTCCCGGGTCGAAATCGGTCCCCACAAGGATCGCGACGTCGATGAGCTGCTCGCGGGTCAGGCCCAAGTTGCGCAGGTTCTCCTCCAGGTCGAGGACCTCCGGCGGGACCGCCCGGGAGCGGCCGGCGCGGGGGAGGAACTCGCTCGATGCGACCGCGAGGAACCGCACAAGGCGCGGCGCTCCGAAGAGAAGGGAATCATAGTCCTTCGAACCCGCGGCCCACACGCGACCTTGGCGCGCCAGAAAGGCGGCCTCTGCCTCCCCTTCGCTCGGCGCTTGGATCCACGGGATTCCGAGGAGCGTCAAGAGCGTCTTCGCCTCTTCGACCATCGGGCGGGTCAGGCGGGACGTCATGACGGCCTTCGACCACGCCGTCGCGGTGTCCCCGGCCGCGATAGCGGCCTCATACTCCCGCTGCGATTTCTCCCGAGCTTCGCGCCGCTTCTGGATTTCTTGCCGTTTCAAATCCGGCGGCGGACCGTCGAAAACGAAGACGGGCCGGATGTCGTAGTCGGCGATGAGCCGGGTCGTCCGAAACGCGAGACCGTTCAGGTGGCTGGTGATCCGTCCTTTCGAATCCTCGAGAGGGCGCCCGTCGCGGGTGCGCATGACCGAGAGGAACTGGTACAGTTCGAGGTTCCCGTCCACCGCGATGGTGCGGCCGTGGAGCGCATTGAGGGTTGTGGGATGGCGGACGACAATCGGTGTGAGCAGGACGCCCATCGCGCCAGACACATCGGAGTGTCGCGTTATCCTTTTCGCCGCGAAGCGTACTCGGACGCGGGCGACCGGGCGGTTGGCCTCACGGGGTCGGCGTCGCGAAGGTCCAAGCGTCGCGGTTTGCCGCAATCGCCTCGAGC
>VBME01000139.1 GCA_005878995.1 Methanobacteriota archaeon
ACGAAGGCCTCCCGGCCCGCGGTGCTCGCGGTGATGACGACCAATCCCGGATTCGATGGCGCGGTGAAGACGCCTTGCTGGTTGATCGAGCCAGCGGTGGTCTTCCAAGCGACCGTGGCCCCCGTCACCGCGTTGCCGAATTGGTCCGTCACGATGGCGCCGAAGTCCAGGGTCCCTCCCACGGCCACGGTCGTCGCCGGCGCGTCGATCGCGATTCCGACCGGCGGGCCCGCAACGAGCGTCACGGTGATCGTGCGAGAGACCGTGCCGAGCGTGGCGGTGAGCTGCACCGACGCCGGGGTCGTCGTGATGGGGGCGTGGTACAGGATGGTACGGCCGTCCGGGGTGAGCAGCAAGATGCTGCCCGTACCCGTCGTCGTCCACCGCACCTCGCCATCGGGGTTTGCGTTGCCGTACGCATCCCGGACCGTTGCGGCGATCACCGACTGGGAGTCGACCGACAGACTGGTGGACGTGAGCGCGATGTCCAGCGTAGCCGGGGCCGCCGGGACGATGGTGACCTGTTGTCTGCCCGTCCTCCCGCTCGAGTGGGTGGCGGTCACGAAGCCGACTCCCACCGTCGTCGACGCGGTGAACACCCCGCTGGACGTAATCGTCCCGATGCCGCCCGTCACACCCCAGGTGAGCCCTGCACCTGTGATCGCGTTGCCGAACCGGTCCGTCGCGGTCGCTACGAACGTTCGCTGGGAGCCCGCCGGAAGGCTGACGGCGCCTTCGAAACGGTTTCCGCCGTCAAGCATGGCGACATCAATCCGATCGAGCGGCCCGGGCACCACATTCACGGTCGCGGTGCCCACGTGTCCATTCGAGGTCACCTGCAACGTCTCGGTGCCCGCGATGATGTCCGCGACATAGAGCGCGGTGTCGCCGGAGACTTGGACGATCGAGCCGAGCCCCGCCTCCGCGAGCCAGGTCGAGGCCTTCACCCGGATCGGGTTGTCGAACGCGTCGAGCGCGTGCGCCTTGAAGAGAGCGGCTTTGCCGACCTCGACACTCGCTCCGTCGGGCGACACGATCACCGTGCGGACTTCCCCGGCCCCCACGCCGCCAAAGGCGTACATGGCGCCCGAGTAGTCCTCGAGCCAGACCCAGCCCCGCTGAATCGCGGGCGAGGACGTCGACGCGAAGGCGACCAGCGGATCCGTGTCGACGATGGCGCCCGTGGATGCGTTCAAGGTCCGGAACTTGCCGTCCCAGGCGGTTCCGTACATGTACCCGTTCGCGAGCGCCACGGAGCTTCCCACGGGCCCTCCGATGGAGGTCCGCCAGCGGACCGCACCCGTTCCCAGGTCCAGGGAGACATACTCCGACCCGAAGTCCCCGAAGTAGATCGCCGATCCGTCCGTGGCCGGCGTCGAGACGTCGATCAGGGGGGTGAAGCCGCCCCTGGACCAGATCGTGCGGCCCGTATTCGCATCGAGGGCGTACATCGTCCCGGAATAGGTGCCGACGAAGACGATGCCCTGCGCGACCAGCGGAACGGACGTGATCGTGTTGTCGAGCTGAACGGACCACACGACGCTTCCCGACTGCTCGTCGAGCGCGTACATCGAGCCCCCCGTCGTCCCTTGGTACACGTTTCCGCCGCTGACGGCGGCACCGCCGAAGGGCTCTCCGCTCGCGTTGAACTCCCACAGCAACTGGCCACTCAACGAATCGAGGGCGAACACCTGTCCGTTGTTGAAGTCCTTCCACGCCGAACCGATCACGTGGCCGCCCGCGTACGCCATCGCGACCCGCGCGTTGACGTTCAGGCCGTTGTCGTCCGGGCCCACCTTCCAGATGATGGATCCGTCCGCGCCGTTGAGGGCGAAGACGTAACCACACGTCCCGAAGAAGGGCGGGTTGTTCGGGCATGACCCGATGACGCCTCCGTTCGTGCCGTAGAACGTCGCGTAGACGACATTATCGTTCGGGTCGGCGGGGTTTCGCAGGTCAACCGTGACCGTGCCGGTGTAGTAGAACGAGTCGCCGAACGCCTGCTCCCAGATGACATCGCCCGTGAACGGATCGTAGGCCCGGAGGTATCCATCGAGGGTCGTGCTGTACACGATGTTGTCCGCGACCACGGGTGCGGTCCACAAGTGGAGCTGATGCCCCCCGGTTCGCCACAATTCGTTCATCGGAGGCACGTGGGTGCTCGGCGACAGCCCGGCGCGCTTCGCGTTGTTGTGGAACGTCGGCCATTGTACGTTCGGCGGCGCGACGATCTCGATCACGATCAGGCCCGTGCCGGATGCGGAGGTGTTCAGGGAGGACGTGCCGGTGACCGCGGTCCGCTGGACCGTGTCTTCGAGCGCGTTCGCCGGGACGACCACCGACACCACAATCGAGACACTCTGGAGGCCGGGCACGAGCCCGACGTCCGGGGTCCCGTCGTGGTCGGTGTCGGCAAGCGGCGTGACGCCGTCCGCCTTGTAGAGACGGACCGTCCAACTTTGGTCCGAGACCGCGGTCACGTCGATCGTGTCCGCGAATCCGCCGGTGTTCCGAACGCTCATCGTCGCGTTGACCGTCTCGCCCGGATGCGGCGTGAAGTAACTGCGTGGCCCGACCGAAACGCCGGGTGGCGGCACGGTCGTCGTGAGCGCGGACGTCTTGAACCGCGTCGCGTCGTTGTTCGACGTGAACCGCACGATCGAGGTGTCCGCGTCTCCGGGGTTCACCGAGCCTGGCACCGCGACCCGGACGACGACGTCCGTCGACGCATTGCTGGCCAGACTGCCGGTGTCCGGGATGCCGTTGTTGTTCGTGTCCGGCAGCGGCGTGACGCCGTCTGCCTTGAACAGGGATACGGCCCACCCGTGGACGCCGAGCGTGACGGTGGCATCGAAGACGTCGGGTCCGGAGATCCCGATGTTCTTCACGTTGACGGTGTAGTCAACGTTCGAGTTCGGGACCGCATCTTGGGCAGCGTGGGACGGCGAGACAAGGAGCCCGACGGGCAGCTGCCCGAAGAAGCCGTGGATGTTCCCTCCGTAGTCCTCCACCCAGATCCAGCCGTCCGAGACGGCGGGGAAAGAGGTCGAGCCGATACTCGACGTCAGCGAGTCCGTGTCGACGATCGAGCCGTCGACCGTGTCGAACGTGTACAGCGGGCAATACCAGCACGTGCCATACAGGAAGCCGTTCGCGAGGGCGGGGGACGTGGCCACCGGCCCGGAGACGGACGACCTCCAGATGAGCGTGCCGTCGGCGGCGTCGAGGGCGACGTATTCCGAGTTGAAGTCGCCGAAGTAGATCGCGGTCCCGTCGTACGCCGGGGTGGAGACGTCGATCAGGTTGAATCCGCCCGTCGACCAGACCGTCGCGCCGGTGAAGGCGTCGAGCGCGTACATCGTGCCCGAGTACGTTCCCTCGTAGATCAGGCCGTTCGCGTAGAGCGGGGACGAGGTCGTCGTGCCATCGAGCGTCGCGGACCAGACGAGGGAGCCGCTGAACTCGTCGAGGGCGAAGACGGTGCCTCCGATCGAGGCCATGTAGACGACGCCCGCGTTGACCGAGGGCCCGCCGAACGGCAGGTCGCCGGTCTGGTACGTCCACACAACGGAGCCGTCAGTCGCGTTCACCGCGTAGATCTGGCCTCCCCAGGAGCTCCCGAAGACGAGGCCGTCCGAGTAGCCCATCATGATCCGCGCGTTGAAGTCGAGCCCGCTCTCCGAGCCGTCGACCCAGATGGTATCGCCCGTGTACTCGTTGAGCGCGTACAAGTGCCCGCCCGCGCTGCCGTAGAACGGCGCATACAGCACGCCGTCGTGGCCGACCATCGTGGGCGTGTAGTAGTACTGGTCGCCCAGATGGCGGCTCCACAGGATCTCCCCCGTGAACGGATCGCGCGCCCGCAGCGTGCCATCGAGAGGTGCGGAGAACAGGATGCCGTCCGAGAGGACCGGGCCGTTCCAGAGCTGCAGGAGGAACGGGCCGTCCTTCCAGACTAGGTCGATGGGCGGCTGGAAGTTGCTCGGCGACTTCCCCTGCCTGGGTACGTTGTTGTGGAACGTCGGCCATTCGACGCTCGGCGGCGCAGTCGGCGGTTTCTCCGGCGTCACGAAGGTGTAGTAGTTGCCGCCGTTGTTGTCGAGGGCCGTGTTGCCCGCCTCATCCGTCGATTGCACGGCGTAATAGTACGTCGTGTTATCGGTGAGGCTCGAGAGCGTGATCGAGTGGTCCGTCACCATGCGCGACGAGGAGACCTGGTTCCCGGGCGGACTTGTTGCGCCCCACCACAGGACCGAATCGGACAGCTCGTCCGTCGTCCAGACGATGGTCGCGCGGTTGAAGCGTAGATCGATCGCGGCGATGCCCGAGATGACCGGTGGCGAGTCGTCGACGAGGGCCGTGTCGGTCGTCGGGCCGTGTCCGCCCGCACCGTCGTCGTTGTCGTAGTACGACGCGGTGATCGTGTCGCCGTTCTGGACTTGCAGGACGCCATCACCCGGGTTCGCCGCGCCAAGCTGGAGTTGGATCGAGCCGTCGAACACCGACGTCGCGTTGCCCGTCTCCGTCAGCGTGACGACCTCTGGAGTGGACTCGGTGCTCGAGCTCATGTTCACATCGACGGTGTCCGAAGCGTTCGGATCCGTGTTCAGGCCCGTATCGATGACCTTGATGTTCACGGCCGCCGAGGACTGGTAGCTGTTGTGGTCCATCTGGATGACGGGGGCGTGGACCGTCAGGTCCAAGTCGTTCACGAGGCACGGGTTGCAGCCCGCGGTTCCTGGATAGTCCGACCACACGAGGGTGATCTCGACCGACTGGGACGCATCCCCGATCGCGAGGGTGTAGTTCGTGACGGCGCCCGTGTTCAGACCGTTGCGGTTGTCGTCCAGGAGGAGGCCGCGCGCGTCCCCTTGGAACGCGAGGGCGTCATCGAGGGTGAGCCGGCCGAAGCCCTGGTTGTCGTTCGGATAGTAGGACTCGCCAAACTTGTACGCCCCGGTGCCGGTCATCTCGCGCGCGCTGTTGATCGCCGTCGCCTTGATGAGCGCGGCCGTAGGCGTGAATCCATTACCGGGGACCGGCGCGCCGGTCGGGTACCAGCCGTCCATGTAGTATTGGCGGACGAGCGCCATGCTGCCCGCGATCGTCGGCGTCGCCATGCTCGTGCCGCTCAGCTGCCAGTACTGTGTGCCGTCCCCGTTGGGATCCAATCCCTGCGCGGACCACACCGAGACGCCGGGCGCGGGGATGTCGGGCTTGATGCGCCCGTCCTGGGTCGGGCCGCGGCTGCTGAAGTCCGCCATGTTCTCGAGGCCGAGGCCGTTGGCCGTCGCGCCGGCGGTGATGACGTTCTTCGCGGTCCCGAAGAGGTTCATCGACCGGAGGCCTCCCATTCCCGCATTCGCCGCCGCGAAGACGACGAGGAAGTCCTGGTTATTCCAGATGAAGTTGTCCGTGTCCGCGGCTTCCTGGATATAGTCGGCCACGAAGTCCACGGAACCCCAGCTGTCGGAGTGGATGAACGAGTTGCGATCGACCGCACGCTGCCAGACGTTTGTGATGGAGTCGAAATAGACGAAGTTGCCGTCGTTGGACATGTCCGTCATCTGGATCCAGGCGTCGAAGGCTTGGCCGTCGTGCGGTCCCGTCGTGCCGTTCGAGCCGGTCGCGTCCCCGTTGTAGACGTGCCATGTGCCGTCGTCGCCCGCGACGCTCCCCGAGGTGTGCGTTCCGTGGTTGATGCCGTTGTCCGTGTCGTCGCAGTTCCCGCTGCACGCGGGATAGTAATCGGTCAGCTTGCGCGCATTCGGACCCGGCGTCGTGTTACCCGGATCCCAGAAATCGGGGTGCTTGTAGTCAATCCCGGTGTCGCCCAACGTGACCGTCTGACCGGTCCCGTGGATTCCGTGGTCGTGGACCGGGGTGGCGAACGTGTTCGTGTCGCCGCTCTGCACGACCCAGCGTGCGAGGTCGTTGAAGGGGTACGGCTGGACGAACCGGTCGACGTACAACACGCCGGGCACGCGCGCGAGGAATGGAAGCGCGCCCTTGTCGACCTCGACGCGGACGCCGCCGGAGTTGCCCCAGGAGTAGGTGATCTGGGTGCCGCCGAGGATCGAGGCCACGCGCACGATCTCCGGCACGCGGGACGTCTCGAAGGCGGTGATCTCGAGGGAAATGCGCGATCCGGCGCCCGACGGCGCGGCGGCGGCACCGCCGAACGAGGTCTGCGGACCCATCGTCGATCCGGATGCGGACGTGTCGAACTTCGGGGAGAAGCTGGAAGCGGACGTCGCGGCGCCGCCGGAGGAGCTGACGCTCTTTGCGGGAATGCCGCCGCCGATCGTGGTCACGGCGCCGCCGTTCAGGGAGTCGCCGCTGCGGTCGCGCTCCATCGCGCGCTCCGTGATCAGGGCGTATTCATCGGAGAGGCGGGGACTCAGCTTGTAGGCGGGCTGGAAGACGCCGCTCCACCGAACGACGGGGAGGGCGGCCGCGCGGTCGATCGCGGGTCCATCGGCGCGGACGACGAAGGCGTTGTAAGCGAGGTACTGCAAGATCGTCACACCGGTCGCCGCGAGCATCGATTTCATCGCGGGCGTGACCGGTCCGTTGAATTGAACGATGTAGTAGAACTGTTGGTCCCGAGGGACCGTGTCGAACCGGAGGGAAGCGGGAATCGACGGAGTCTGTGCGAGCGGATCGAACTGGAAATTATTGATCGTGACGAACTTCATATAGTCAGGAACCGCACGCGGCAGGATCGACGGCGGCGCGGCCCTCGCCGGCGTTCCCAGGATCAGGAACGCCGAGAAGACCATCACGAGCACCAGCGCGATTGCGATGATGCGATTCCACATGCGGCGAGACACGGCGTTCGCTGATACTTGCGATTGAGAACTCACGTATACCCCTTCCCCGTCAACGGTACTAACTCCCTCCCGGCGAATCCAGCGAACCGCCAGATGCACCGGCCCCAGGTGCGGAAGGGATTAGCGTTACAGGAGATAAGGATAACGGAGACGTTCGGTCCGCTCCGCCGCGCGCCGCTGTCGTGGCCGGTGACCGGATATCGTACGCATCTCCGCGCGTCGGCGCACCAATTCCTGCACGGAATTCCCGCGATCCGGCTGAGGCTTTCGCGCCTTCCGCTTACGCGCCCGGGCGGACGAACGGCAGCGGATGCAGTCTCGCGCGGAGCGACCAACCGCCGCGATCGACGAAGAGCGCGTCCGTCGGGGACACGGCATCGACCCGAAGAAGGGCGAGGGCGATCACCCATCCGACCGCCGGGGACCACGCGGCGCTCGTCACGGCGCCGACCTTCTGCTCTCCCCTCGAGACGGGATCGCCTCGGACCGGCGGCATGTCCCCCTCAATTCGGAGGCCGAGGAGCTTCCGGCGGACCTGGCCGACGTACGTCCCCCGAGCGACCGTCTCCTGGCCGACGTAGCACCCTTTCGTGTAGCTGATCGCCGACTCCGGCGCGACCTCGAGGGCGAGCGTGTCCTCACCCATGTCCGCGCCGAACCGAGGGACGCTCGATTCGATTCGCAGGACTTCGGCCGCATCGCGCCCGATCGGCGTGACGTCCCGTCGCACCAGCGCTTCCCACGCCTCCGCGAGGCTCGCCCCAGCCGACCAGATCGCGTAGCCGTCTTCTCCGAACGCGCGCAACCGCATGGCACGGCCGTCGTGGTGTCGGTCGACGGAGAACGTCAAGAACGCGTTATCGGACAGGCTGCGGACGTCCGTGCCGACGATGGCCGACACCGCTTCTCCGGCCGACGGACCGTGCACCTCGATGTGGCCGCACAGGCCTAGATCACGGAACTCGACGTCGTCGCTGACCCGGGCCTTCTCCAGGAGCCGCACGATCGAGTCCTTTTGCGATGCCTCGATGTCGAGGACGAGCGAGTCCGCGAGAGCGTACACACGGAGATCTCCGAGCACGCGGCTCTTCTCGTTCAGGAGGAGTGCGTATGTCGACATCCCGGGCCCGATGATCTTCAGGTCGGTCGTCACGAGGCCATCGAGAAACGGGACGCGCTCGGATCCGGCGAGCTCGATCTTCGCACGATCGCTCAGGTCGATCATGCCGGCGCGGGTTCGGATCGCACGGACCTCGGCATCGAGGGAATCGTATCCCGCGGGGATTGACCACCCCGCCTCCGCACGGAAGATCGCTCCGCTCAGGTCATGATAGGGCCGCAGCTGAAGTTCTTGCATCCGCGATTCGGCTGATACGTTCGTGCCACTTGGAGCTTTGGGGCGCCATCCTGGAGACTGCACCCTTCGCAACCGCGTTCGCGCGAGTTCGAATCGTTGCTTCATAGTTCAAAACGGCAGGAGCCTAGCGCCGACCTTCGACCCTCCTAGTCAATGGGTTCAGAACACGGAATCCACGGAATCGCTATGCCTCCGTTGGCAGCAATAGCTTGCCCTCGTTGCCGACTTCCCAAGACCTTTTAGGACTGCAGCACTTCGGTATCGTGGTCGGGGCATCCCAGTAATGTGTAGGAGAGACGCTAGAAAAGAAAAGAGGAAACCAACTCGGTTGGGGCGTGTGACGACCGTTGCGATTCTCCTGCTGTTTCCTTTCCCTGAGGCCCTTCTGCTCACGACCGGGATCCCTCTGGAATGGCGGTGGCCCTACGTCCTCGTCTATGCGGGCTGGATCGTCTTCGCGCTGCTCGTTGACCGCATCGCCATCCATGGCTGGCCAGTCAAGCTACGCGTCGCCGCCTCGAGGTCAATTCGATGGCCCCATCTCGGAGTTTCATACCTCTGCCTGGGGCTGAGCTTCGTCCTCTTTCTTTTATCCCAAGCCCACTTAGTCTCGAGTCCCGTCTTGACCTGGTCGGTATGGAACGTCCTATTTATCGTGGCACTTACGGAAGGCGCAATCGGCGCCTCGAATCGGCTGATCGCGACGACTGCCGTTCCTCCGAAACCACCTGTCGGTCTCCCGCCGCTCGAGTAGCGGAAGGCTCGCGCTCGGAGCGATCCGGTCGCAGACCTGCCCCCAAACGTACGGGCTCCCAGGGTCGGTTGACCATCTGCGTGGCGCGAGACCTCCGGTCCGCGGCGGAACC
>VBME01000156.1 GCA_005878995.1 Methanobacteriota archaeon
GAGGCGTTCACCAAGGGGACCGTCGCGCAGGGCGCGCCGATCGTCCCGGTGTCGGCCCACCACGACGTGAACCTCGACGTCCTGATGATGATGATTCAGAAGGTGATCCCGACGAGGCCTCGCGAGGAGGCGAAGCCCGCGAAGATGTACGTGGCCCGCTCGTTCGACGTGAACCAGCCTGGGATTGGGCCGGAGAAGATCGTCGGCGGCGTGCTCGGCGGGAGCCTGATGCAGGGCCGGATGAAGGTCGGGGAAGAGATCGAGATCTCGCCCGGGCGCCAGGTGGCACTCGGGAACAAGACGGAATGGAAGAACCTCACGACCACGATCCGGTCCCTGCACACGGGCGGGTCCACCCGGAAGGAGGTCCGTCCGGGCGGGCTGATCGCGATCGGGACGAACCTCGATCCGGTGCTCACGAAGGCAGACGGCCTCGTCGGCCGGGTCGTCGCGCCGCCGGGTTCGTTGCCGGAGATCCTGATGAAGATGTCCGTCGAGGTCAATCTGCTCGAGCGGGTCGTCGGGGTCCCGGAGGAGCTGAAAGTCGAGGGCATCAAGACCTCGGAACCGCTGATGGTGTCCGTCGGGACCGCGACGACGGTCGGCGTCGTGACGTCGGCGCGGGAGAATCGGGCCGACATGGCCCTCAAGATCCCCGTCGTCGCCGAGCCCGGTCAGCGCGTCGCGGTCTCCCGTCGGATCGGCGGGAAGTGGCGGCTCATAGGGTACGGCGTGCTGAAATAGGGCTGTTTTCGCGAATCGCCGACGCGGAAGGGCGGGCCTGGAACCGCTGTAAACATGTTTACAGTATCCTCGAACGCGCGGACCGGCGTGCGCAGCCCCTTTGAGTATTTTCATCTTCCCCTCCCGTGAGTACTTATAATATAGCTGTCTTTATGGAAGTTTAATGCCCCAGTCTCTATCCCACAAACAGACACCGGAAACGCTGGTCCTGCTTTCGTACGACGTATCGGCGATCAACCGCTCTGCGGCTTCCCATGTGGCGCATCTCATCTTCGGCCGGAAAGACGCAGGCCGCGACTCCCCGACGCCATACATCCACCGGCCTGAAGTCGTGTGGATTGGTCAGTCGGTGTTCGTGATGCCACGGTCGATTGCGACCGAGCTTGCGGCGAAGCTCCGCGGCCTCGGTGCTTTCGTGGCCATGGCGCAGGTCTCCATGGCATTCCGCGAAATCGAGGCCTTCCGGCGACGCGCCTCGCAGCGCTGCGTGCCGTAAACATGTTTACGGAGCTTCGAGTCGCAATACGCAGAAATAAGATCCGACTCCATCGCCTCCGTGGCATGCGCGTGCTCCACCGTGATCCGAAGACGGGCGAGATCAAGCTCCGCGTGGAGAACGCGGACGATCTGTGGCATCTCCACAACTTGGTCCTCCCGGGAGATCTCGTGCGCGCCTCGACGTACCGCCGCGAAGAGGTGAAGACGGACAAGGTCCGCCCCGAGCGCGGCGAGAAGGTCCGCGTGACCCTCATGATCCGCGTCGAGGGCGTCGAGTTCCAGCCCTTCTCCGACCGGCTCCGTCTGACGGGGGTCATCGTCGAGGGACCCCAAGACCTCGGCCGACATCACACGTTGAACGTCGCGGTGGATGATGTCCTGTCCGTCATCAAGACGTGGAGGTCCCACGAATTACGGCGGATCGACGAAGCCGTCGCCGCCGCGCAAAAGCCGCTCGTCGCATTCCTTTCCCTCGATGACGAGGAAGCCCTCGTCGCGCAGCTCCGTCAATATGGGGTCCACGAGCTCGCCACAATCCACGCCCCGGGCCACGGGAAGATGTTCCCTTCCGGGGACGCCCGGTCCGTCTTCTTCGACGACATCCTGACTAAGCTCCGGATGACCCCGATTGGTGAGGCGCTCGTCGTCGTTGGGCCCGGGTTCACCCGGGACGCGTTCCTCGAGTTTCTGAAAAGCCGTGACCCCGCCCTCGCGTCGAAAGTCCACAGCCATGGCACGGCCCACGCGGGGATGCATGGGATTCACGAGGCGCTGAAGGCCGGCGTCGGCGCGAAGGTCTTCGGAGAGAGTCGGGTCGGCTACGAGACGCGCCTCGTGGAGCGGCTTCTCGAAGCGATTGCGACGGACAAGCCGTGCGCGTATGGCCCTGCGGAGGTTGGCGAGGCCGTCGACGCCGGAGCGGTCGAGACGCTCTTAGTCAGCGACGCGGTCGTCCGCGATCCCGGGGTCGAGGAGATGATGCGGGCTGCCGAATCGGCACGGGGAACGGTCGTCCTCATCAGCCGACATCACGAGGCGGGCCAGAAGCTCGAGGCGTTGGGAGGCATCGCGGCTCTGCTGCGTTTCCCAATCAAGTGAGTCTGCGGGTCGATCGACGTCCTCACGCGCGACCTCGGGATTCTCCGCGGACGATTCCCGCGGCGATCAAGTGGGCCACCCGAAGCGGCTCCGGGAGCACCCCGCGGACCGTCGTGAGGGAGAGTGCCTCTTGGACGTCGGCCCGTTTCGTCCCGACGTAGGTGACCCACACCGTGCCGGCGCGCGTTCGGATCGCCTCGACCGGGTGGCGTCGGATTAGCTCCAGCCGCTGGTCCCAGTCGTCGAACCGCCGTCTCAGCGCGGTCTCGATCGCAACGAGATTCGGCTTCCGGCGCGTGACCGTGACGATCGGCCGTCCGACCGCTTCTTTCAGGGCATCCACGTCGATTACATTGAAACCGCCAACCGCGGTCCCGTCGATGAGGACCATCGCGAGCCCGGCGCGATACCGTGAGGCGCGCACCATCGACGCGATCCGATCGGTCGCGTCGTGTCCGTCGACCTCCGCGAGGGTCGTCAGGACCCCTTCGATGTACGACGGCGCCTGCACGACGACCCCGATCACCGGGACCGATTCATCTGAGAAACGGAACGGCGCGTCGTCGATCCCGAGGAACCGCGACTTTGCCTTCATCGTCAGATCAGCTTCAGGTGGCCCGTGACCCGGTCGACGATCGCGGCGGGGCCTGGCCCGACTCCGAGGCACGTGACGGTCCCGGGCGGGAGCTCGGTGAGCCCGGCATCTTCCACGAGGGCGGTGGGCAAGTGCATCGAACGAGCTTTCGCCTGGAGGCCCCGCAGGTCCGCGAGGGTGCCGGCGTGGACCACGACTTTCTTCTGGCCTTCTTCGACCCAATCCGCGAACCACTTCCGGTGATGCGCCTTCGCGTCGAGCGCCGCCATCACGGCGGCGTGGGCGACCTGGACCGCGAGCTTACCCCGGGACAACTCGAGGTCCGAGCGCACCGCGATGACGAGCTTGAACTTCATGCTCTGGCTCCGTCAGTACAGCTCCGCGGCCCGTTCCTCTTCGAGCTTTCGGAGTTCGGCCTCGAGGACCTTCAGCTCCGCCCGAGACTTGTCCCGGACGGTCTCGTAGTACGACTTCGCTTCCGTGGACTGGAGGCGCATCCGCCGCTCCGCGTCCTTGATCGACCGCCGGAGGGCTTCCCGTCGCTCCGCGAGTTCTTGGAGCTTCATCCGGACCCGATGGTCTCGCTCCTCCTCCGTCAGAAGCTCGCCCGGTCCCGGTTTCGGAAGCCTCGCGAGCGAGGGATGGACGCGGACCATCCACGGATACGCGCCGCGCCACCACCCCAGGACGAAGAACGCGGCGGACAGACCGATCAGCCCGGCCGCGAGGTTCGGCGCGGTCACGTCCCCGAACCCCGATGCGTTTACGCCTAACGAATTCAGGAAGAACGCCCAAAACACGGTGACGGCAATCGACAGGACGAATCCGAGGGTGAGCCGATACAGGGTGTCATATTCCCGGTCCAACTCGCCTTTTCGCGGGTACAGTGCGTTGATCAACAGGTACCCGGGCAGGAAGAACAAGAGCACGAGCGCGCCGACGACGCGGGCCGTCGCGACGATCGCGCCGAGGACATCGTCCGGCAACGCGCGGCCCAGCGGCCGGAGTCTATTTGAAGATTGTGCGGACGATCTTCTCCGGAGGAAAAGGCTTAGACGGGTCGGCGCATACGTGCGAGTCCGGAGGATCTCCCACGGACCGGAATCGCATCAAGACGTACGTGCGCGGCTTCGATGAAGCCCTCGCGGGAGGCGTCCCGGAAGGCTACGTCGTCCTCGTGAGCGGCGCGCCCGGGACGATGAAGTCCTCTCTCGCGTACTCGATTCTGTACCAGAACGCGTTGCAGGAAGGCCGGAAGTCCGCGTACTTCACGCTTGAACAGAGCAAGGACCTCACGCTCGAGCACATGGCCTCGATGGGGATGACGGACGCACGCGGCGCGCAGCACATCACGACGCTCGACATGGGCAATATCCGCAAGAACCTCAGCTACCTCCAGGGCCGCGGCTCTTGGCTCGATCTGTTCAAGATGTACTGCAATAACGTGATGAAAACCGACGCAGTCTCCGTCCTCGTCGTCGACTCGCTCGACGTCCTCGAGACGATGGCGAAGATGCAGGACCCCCGGTCCGAACTGTACTTCCTCTTCGAGTGGCTACGAGATCTCGGGCCCCTGACGTTCCTCATCTCGGAGAAGCCGTTGGAACTCGGGACCGGTCAAGCGCCCGCCGAGGAGGCGTACCTCGCGGACGGGATCATCGCGCTCGAGATGCACCCGACCTCGGACCTCTACGTGCAACGGCGACTCCGAGTCGTCAAAATGCGTGCGACGAAACACGACACGGGCTACTACGCCCTCTCTTTCGACGACGGCTCGTTCGAGGTCGCCCGCGCCGTCACGGGGACGTCGTGACGTAAGCGGGAATCTTCGAGAAAGGCCGTCCACCCGGAGCGGTCAGTGACGAAACCGCGAATCTCCCCGCTAGGCCTTTATACCGGCCGGGAAACTCGTACGATGTCCGCGCGGGGCCTCCCCCGCGTCGGTTCAGGCGCCCACCGATCTTCCATGGCCCAGACGACACCCTCCGAGGTCACGGGGGCGAGCAGCGGAGCCCCCGTTGCCGTCCTCGTGATCGACGGGAACGAGGAGCACCAGATCCTCAGCGTCGCAGCCCTCACTCGTCGGAAGTGGATCGTCCGCACCGCAGCGTCCCGTCGGCAAGGGCTGCAGCTCGCCCTCGCGTACTATTTCGACGCAATCGTCATCGCCAGTAAGCTGCGCGACGGCAGCGGGATCGAGCTGCTGCGGGCGCTCGCGGGGCGCCTTCCCGGAACTCCGGTCATTTTCGTCGTGCCGCCGGATGGCGAAGAGGCCGCGTTGCAGGCGATGGAGTCTGGCGCCCAATCTTATATCGTGAAGACGCCGCGCTACAATGAGCTCCTGCCCGCCATCGTGTGGGAGCACGTCGAGGAGGCGCGGAACCGGAAGCGGCTCATCGAGACGGAGCAGGTCCGGGCCCAGGTCGTCACGGAACGGAAGACGGTCGAAGAACGGCTGTCCCAGAGCCAGGCCCGCTTGAGGATGGTCCTCGAACAGGCGCCCCTCCTCCTGTGGAGCACGGATCAAGACCTGCGGGTCACATCCGCGATGGGAGCGGGCCTCCAAGGCTTGGAGCTGCCTCAAGGCCAGGAGCGCGGCCTCACGCTGTATGAATACTTCAATGTCCGAGACGACGACATGGAGCCGATCGCGGCCCACCGCCGGGCGCTCCTGGGAGAGAGCGTCGCCACGCAGATCGAATGGCACGGCCGGTCGTACGACGTGCACATCGAACCGCTCCGTTCGGGCGACGGCGGGATCCTCGGGACGATCGGCGTGGCGCTCGACGTCTCGGAGCGCACCCGGACGGAGGAGAGCCTGCGGCGGAGCGATGTGCGGTTCCAGCTCCTCGGGCGCGCGACGAACGACGTCGTGTGGGACTGGGATTTCCAGACGGACGGCATGTGGATCAACGAGAACCTGGCGGCCGCATTCGGATACCGCGCCGAAGATGTCGAGCCCACCGGCGCATGGTGGGAGGAGCACCTCCATCCGGACGATCGCGGACGGATTGCGGAGGGGATCCAAGGGCTCATCCAGAGCGGCGGTTCCGCCTGGAGCGCGGAGTACCGGTTCCGGCGCAAGGACGGAGCGTACGCGACCGTGGTGGATCGCGGCTACGTGTTCCACGACCCCTCGGGACATCCGGTGCGCATGATTGGATCCACGATGGACGTCACGAGACAGCGGAAGGCGGAGGCGATCCAATCCGCCGTCTACAAGATCTCCGAAGCCGCGAACTCCGCGAAGCACCTACAGGAACTGTACCGGCAGATCCACAAGGTCATTGGCGGGCTCATGCCCGCGACGAACTTCTACATCGCCCTATACGAAGACCGGACGAAGACCCTGAGCTTCCCGTATTTCGTCGACGAGGCCGAAGCCCCTCCGCCGCCGCAGGAACTCGGCCGCGGTCTCACCGAATACGTCCTCCGGACCGGCCGGCCCCTCCTCGCGTCTCCGCAGGTCTTCGAGGACCTCACCCGGACCGGCGAGGTCGAACTCGTCGGGCCGCCATCCGTCGACTGGGTCGGCGCCCCGCTCGCCAGCCAAGGGAAGGCGATCGGCGTGATTGTGGTCCAGAGCTACAAGGAAGGCGTCCGGTTCGTCGAGGAAGACAAGGCCGTCCTCAACTTCGTCTCCGAGCAGGTCGCGATGGCGATCGAGCGAAAGCGCACGCACGAGAGCTTCCTCCAAACCTCGTCCGAGCTCGAGGCGATCTTCCGCGCGGTCCCGGACCTGTACTTCCGCCTCTCGGCCGACGGGACGATCCTCGGATACTACGCGGGCCGCTACGCCGACCTCTACGTTCCCCCGGAGTCCTTCATCGGGCGGCGAATCCACGAGGTCCTCCCGAAAGACGTGGGGGACCCGTTCGCGCGAGCGATGCGAAAAGTCCTCGAGACGAACGGGCTCGTGACGATGGAATATTCGCTCGAGGTCCCATCGGGCCGGAAGGAGTTCGAAGCCCGGATCCTCCCGCTAATCAACGACCAAGTCGTCCTCGTGGTTCGAGACATCACGGAGCGGAAGGCCGCCGAGTCCGCGCTCAAAGCTTCGACGGAACGGCTCCTCGAGTCGGAGCGGCTCGCCACGCTGGGCCAGCTCGCCGGGTTCATCGCTCATGAGCTGAATACGCCCTTCACGAACATTTCCCTCCTGACGGACGCGGTCGCGCGGCGGGTGCAAGACGGTTCGGTGACGGAGAAGCTCGAGAAGATCCACGAGGAGCGACGTCGGGCCGCCGAAATCATTCGGGAGCTCGTGGGCTTGTCCCGGAGCCGACCCGTCACGGTCGACGTGGACCTCCGATCGATCGTCGAGAGGGCGGTCGACGAAGTCCGACGCCACCGGAAAACGGGCGTGGCCTTCGAGGTCGGCCTCGGAGAGGTCACCGTCCCGGTGAGGGCGGACCCCCTGCAACTTCAAGAGGTCGTGATGAATCTCCTCCGGAATGCGATCGACGCGACGAATCGCGGCGCGGTCCGAGTCCGCCTCGAGCAGCGGCCGGGATTCCACGCGATTGTCGTGTCGGATACGGGGACCGGGATGACGCCGGAGGTCTTGTCTCACGCCTTCGACCCCTTCTTCACGACGAAGGTGCGTCGCCAGGGGCTGGGCATCGGCCTCCCGCTCTCGAAGTACATCGTGGCGAACCATGGGGGGACGATCGAAGTGACATCGGAGCCGGGGAAAGGATCGACCTTCACGGTCCTGTTGCCCCGAGGGGACCGATCACATGAGGATCCTGATCGCGGATGACGACGAGACCCTGCGAAGCGAGCTCGCGGGGATCCTCCGCGAAGACGGTCACGAGGTCGTCGCCGCGGCGGACGGCGGCGAGGCCCTGCGAGCCGTCGAACGGGAATCGTTCGACGTGGCCCTCCTCGATCTGAAGATGCCGAAGGCGTCCGGCCTGGACGTCCTCCATCGCCTTCGGGTTGTCCGTCCCGAGACGGCCGTGGTCGTGGTCACGGGCCAGGGCACGATCGACGCCGCGGTCGAAGCGATGAAAGCGGGCGCCATTGATTTCGTCGAGAAGCCGTACGAAGTCGAAGCCCTCCAACGCACGCTGCGAGCGGTTGAAGAGGAACGACGGACCCGGGCGATGCTGGGTTCCATGCCGGCCGACGCGACGATATCGCGCATCCTCTCCGATGCCGCGTCCCGAGGCGTGCTTTTCGCGGTCATTGGCCCCAAAGCCAGTGCGCCGTCGGGGGCGACCCGCGTCCTCCGCATTGCCGAGGACGGGCGACCGCCTGACGTCTTTGCGCCGACGCAGCTGTACCAGCTGAATGCCGCGATTGACGCGCATGTGCTCCAGGCCGACCGCCCCGTCGTCTATGCCGCCGACCTCGGTCTGCTCGAATCGCTGCACGGGATCGGGGACATGCGGGCTTGGGTGCGCCATGTGAGCGGAAAGTGCGGCGGCAAAGGGGGCGTCCTCGTGCTGGCCGCCCCGGATCGGGCGCTCGCGGCAGAGGTGCAGCAGGGCGTCGACGCGAACGCGCCGTCGGAAGCTCTCCAGGGCATGCTCGAATGCCTCGCGAATCCGATTCGTCGCGCCGTCGTGGGATACGTCTCGGCCTCCGGTCCCGTCGCGTACTCGGCGATCCTCAAGAAGAACTTCGTCGACTCCTCGTCGAAGCTCTCGTTCCACTTGCAGAAGCTCCAGTTCGACGGACTCCTCGCGAAGGTCGATGCCGGCCACTACGCAGTCACGGACGCGGGACAGCGCGCGTGGCAGGTGGTGCGCGCCCTTTCGGAGCGCGGACATCCCTCCCTCCTGGTATCAAGGTCGTAAACACGTTTCCGTACGCGCCCAACGTCGGCTTGTCAACTGGCCTCAACTAGCCGCTATATATTCCCTGCTCCCCATCGACATCGGGAGGGACGATGATTAGCCTGGCGCCAGAGGTCAAGGATGGGGGTGCCTGCATTCTCGTCGTCGACGACGACGAGGGGGTGCGGGAGAACCTTGCCGAGTTGTTCGAAGTCGTGGGCTACTCCGTCCTCACCGCCGGGAATGCGGTCGAGGCGATGGAGAAACTTTCGGCGCACGAGGTGGACCTGCTTCTCACCGACTACCGGATGCCGGGTCCGAACGGGGTCGAACTGATTGAATCGGCCCGCCGGACGAAGCCGGGCATGCGGGCGGTCCTGATGACCGCCTTCGGGGACAGCTTCACGGAAATCGACAGCGTCCGCCGCGGAGCGATCGGCTACCTGAACAAGCCGTTTGAGGCGGACGAGATTACGGGCCTCGTCGCGCGGATCCTCGCGCTCAAGGGGGAATAAACCATGCAAGCACTGCAGGTGAGCCAAACCATCATGGACGAGTATTCGGCGCGGATCCTTCTCGGGACCTTCGACCATCCCGTCTCCGCGTTGGACATCAGTCGCCGGTTCGCAATCCCAATCGCGGCGTGCTACCGCCGGATCAAGGAGCTCGAGGGCCTCGGCCTCGTGTACGTCGAAGCGGCGCTCCCCTCACGGAACGGCAAAGGGCTCCAGCTCTACCGGTCCCGCCTCCGATCCGTCCGGATTGCCTTCGAGGACGGGAAGCTTCGGGCCCGCGTTGAGCTCGGTCGCGACGGCGTCATGCCGGACGAGAACGAGGTCACGGAGCAGGTCGTGAATCTCCGCGAGCCATCGGCGGTCCCGCAGGCTTTGTAGGTGTGCTCCCATTCGGTCCCATGGTTGACGGGACTACGACGGTCGCCGCGTTGCGGTCGCAGGTGCGGCACTTCGTCCGGGAACGGGATTGGGAGCGATTTCAGCTCCCGAAGGACCTCGCAATCGCGATTTCGATTGAGGCATCCGAGCTCCTCGAGCGGTTCCTTTGGCGCGAGCCGGCCCCCGCGGCGACCCTGTCTTCCGAGGATCGGTCCGCCGTCGCGGAGGAACTCGCGGACGTCGTGATTTATAGCCTCGGCCTTGTGGACGCCCTCGAGGTCGATCTCTCCGACGCGGTCCTCGCGAAGCTCAAGAAGGACGAGGCGAAGTATCCCGCCGACCGCTTCCGAGGCCGTGCCCCCTAGCGCGGACGCGGGAGCCGATCCGCCGTGACGAAGCCACCGTCGAGACACAGGGAGCGGAGTCCCTCGTAAGCCAGCTCCGCGAGCGGTTCGAGGTTCACGACATCCTCCATGTTGTACTCGAGCAGGAGATCCAGGGCATCGTCGTCGCCCGCGTCGTACGCATGCCACAATCGGACCGCGTCGAAGCCCGCAAGGCCCGAGGTCTCTTCACTCCGCAAGATTCCGACTTGGGTCTCGATCGCCTTGAGGCCGCCGACGAATCCGAGGCGCCTCAGCGGATGGAGCAGGTCGAGATGGATCTGGTCCAACGCCATCCGCGGAAACGCCTTCCGGAGGAAAGGGACGTCAAACCGTGAGCCGTTGAACGTGACGAGGAGTTTCGCTCGAGCCATCGCGGCGGGGAGGTCTTCGAGGTTGTCTCCCTGGACAAAGGAGCGTTTCCGCGCGCCGTCGTACACCCCGACCACCGTGATCGCATCCCGGCCGATCGAGAGGCCCGTCGTCTCGATGTCGAGGAACGCGATCGCATGCCGGAACTCGCGCCACGCCCGCCAATGGTCGCGTGGCCAGAGGCCTCGCGCGAAATACCGGTGCCGGCCTCGGCGCAGCGCCTCCGAGGACCGCGTGAGCTCGTCCTCAATCCGGTGCCCGAGTTTGAGGGAAAGCCGTCGTGGCCGTCGCGCCGCAGAAAAGTCGTCCCACGTTCGGATCCCCATCCGCCACAGCCGTTCCTCGGTCCGGTAGCCGACGCCCGGCACATGGACGAACGTTTCGCGCAGCATCCTCGCGATCGAAACTGCGCGCCGCAGAAAGCCCTTGCGGGGAGGTCCGCGGAGCCGCGGAAAAGCCTTATTCGCGGCGGTCTCATGGCCGCACGTGTTCGAGATCCGGGAGCGCGACGGACTCGCGCGACTCGGTCGGATGGAGACCGCCCACGGCTCCGTATCGACCCCGGCGCTCCTGCCCGTCGTCAACCCGAACCGGCCCATCATTCCGGCGAAGGAGCTCGCGGACCGGTTCCGCGCGGAGATCCTGATCACGAACGCATACATCCTCGGTAAGTCTCCCGACCGGGAGGCGGTTCTCCGGGACGGCGTCCAGGGGTTCCTCCGCTTCCCTGGCGCGGTCATGACGGACTCCGGGGCTTTCCAATCTCACGTCTACGGCGACGTGGACGTCACGAACGCCGAAGTCATCGACTTTCAGAAACGGATCCGCGCGGACCTCGGGACCATGCTCGACCCGTTCTCCGAGCCGTTCCACGATCATGCGAGGGCCGCGGCAGACGTCGAGGAAACGATCCGACGCGCGAAAGAGGCCGATTCGATTCGCGGCGAGATGGCCCTCGTCGGCGCGGTCCAAGGCGGCCTACATACCGACCTGCGGGAGCGATGCGCGCGGGCTGTCTCGGCCCTCGGCGTCAGTGTGTGCGCGATCGGTGGGGTCGTGCCCCTCCTCGAGTCATACCGGTTCCGCGACCTCGTGCGCGTGATCGTCGCGTCGAAGAAAGGCCTCGACCCCTCGAAACCGGTCCACCTGTTCGGCGCCGGCCATCCGCTCGCCTTTCCGCTCGCGGTCCTGTTGGGCTGCGACTTGTTCGACTCCGCTTCCTACGCGAAGTACGCACGGGACGGCCGAATGATCTTTCCGGAAGGGACCCGGCACGTCGCCGAGGTCCACGAGAGCGGCTGCCTCTGCCCGGTCTGCGTCGAGCACCCGATCCAGGAAATCGCCGCGAGCGAGCGCCTCCTCGCGGAGCACAACCTGCACGTATGCTTCGCCGCGATCCGCGACGTTCGGCGCGCGATCGCGGACGGGAGTCTGTGGGAACTCGTCGAGCGGCGCGCCCGAGCCCATCCCGCACTCTTCGACGCCGTCAAGGATCTTCGGCAGCACAACGAATTCTTCGAGGAGTTCGAGCCGCTTTCGCGGCGCGGAGCGATGTACTACGTCGGCCCAGAAACAGCCCACCGCCCGATTCTCCACCGACTCCGGCAGCGCGTCATCCATCGCTACGCCGCGCCGCCCGCAAAGGGCCTCCTCGTCCTGCCCGAAGGGGACCGGCCGTACAGCGAGCGGTACGCGTCGGTCGTCGAGCGCGTCCTCACGGCGGCGAACGTGCACGTCGCGGTGAAGTCGATCTGGGGTCCCGTCCCGCTCGAACTCGACCATGTCTGGCCTCTGTCGCAATCGATCGTCCCCGAGGGGACGGAGCTCGAGGCGCTCGAGGCGGCCGAGGTCTTCTTCCGCGAATGGGCCGCAGGAGCCGGGTATCCGTTCGGCATCCTCTGGGAAGACCCGCATACGTTGGACGAGCTCCGCTCTCGCGCAGCGGGCGGACGCACGGTCGACTGGCGTGCATTGCGGGTCCACGCGACCGCGGACTTGCAGTTCGGTCGGGGCGCTGCGGATGCGCTACTCGGCGGAACGGTCTCGTACGCCGTTTCAAAGAACACAGGGAAGGTCCGTAACGTCCGCGTCGATGGAGAGCACGTGCTCTCGTTGCGGGCGGAGGACGGCTGGTTCACGTTGAAGGCTGCGGGCGCCCGTCGCCTTTGGAAAGCGTTCTCCATTCCGAAACTCCGGGTCGTCGTCGATCCGGACGCGGTACCCTTTGCCCGCCAGGGGAAGAACGTGTTCGCAAAGTTCGTCAGGGATGCGGATCCCGAGATCCGTCCGGGGGACGAAGCCCTCGTCGTGTCGCCCGACGATGAGCTGTGCGCGGTCGCCCAGGCCACGATGAACCGCCGCGAGATGCTCGCCTTCAAGCGCGGCGTCGCCGCGCGCGTGCGCGAGGGCGTGCCTCCCGTGTCGTCCGCTCCGCCACGCTGATACCGGCGAGGTAGTCATCGAGAGTATGGAGCAGGCTCATCGGGTTCTCGGCGGTCGCCTCCGCGGTGATCGTGCGCCCGCGCCTCGCGGTCCGAATGTACCCGTCGTCGTCGAGAGAGACGGAGGCGGCGACGGCCGCTGCGGTGGCGGCGTCTTCGAAGGCGAGTGTGAGGCGCGCGCGGGCCTTCATGTGGATAGCCCCGGGCAGATTCGAACTGCCGTCGCGGGTTCCAAAGACCCGAATGCTTGACCGCTACACCACGGGGCTGCGAGCGAGCATTTGCGGCGGGCTATAAAGGGGCTTGCGCGTGGCCTTCGATCTCTTTGACGTGACCGCGAAGGTCGGTCGGCGTCGCGCCGTCAATCCCGACCGTAACGAATTCCCCGAGCGACGCCGCCTCCGGAAGGACGACCTGCCGGTACTCGGGCGTCCGGGCGAGCACCGTTCCCGCCTTGCCTGCCTCCGTGACGAGGACGGTGTATTCGCGTCCGACGAGCCGATTGTGGATCTCTTGGGCGATCTCGAACCGCAGTCGAGTTAGGCGGCGGGATCGGTCCTTGACCCGCCAGCCGACGATTTGGTTCTCCATACTCGCCGCGGGTGTGCCGGTGCGTGCGGAGAATCGCGTCACGTTGACGATGTCGGGCCGTACCCGACGGACGAGGTCCATCGTCGCCTCGAACTCGTCCTCGGTCTCGCCCGGAAAACCGACGATGATATCGGTGGAAAGCGTGAGCTCCGGATACGCCTGGCGAAACCTGTGGACGATTTCCTCAAATTGGGCCACGGAGTACTCCCGACGCATCGCCTCCAAAATCCGATCGGATCCGCTCTGCACCGGGAGGTGCAAGAACTTGAAGATTTTCTCCGACGCATAAGCCCGGACGAGTTCGTCAACGATTGGATACACGGTCAACGGGTCCGCCATGCCGACTCGAGTCCGGAAGTCGGATGGGATTTCTTCGATGGCCAGGAGGAGTTCGGCAAGGCTGGTTCCGATGTCGAGGCCGTACGCCGCGGTGTCTTGGCCCGTGAGCTTGATTTCCCGCAGGCCGCGGTCCACGTGCCGGCGGACCTGGGCCACGATGGCGTCGGTTGGGAGGGAGGCGACGCGTCCGCGGGCCACTCGGGTGATGCAGTACGTGCACCGCCCCGCGCATCCCTGCGCGATCGGCACGATCGCGTCGTGCCATCCGAACCCCGCGGATTCGGTTTCCGCAGCACGGTCACCGCAGGCCGTCCCGGCATCGAGGAGTTCCACGATCTGCGGCCACTTCCGCGGCGGCAGGAGCTTCGCCCGAGGGACGATTGCTCGGACGCGGTCCCGCTGCGCCGCCGCCATGCAGCCCGCGACGACGAGGGGCTTGTCGTACGACGCGAGCTCCGCCATGCGGCGGACCATCTTCCGCTCCGTCGTCTCGATTACGGTGCACGTCACCAAGACGTGGGCGTCCGCGTCTCCCTCCGACGCGGTGAGCGTATGGCCGCGCCCCGCCAGGGCCTCCTGCATGAGGCGCGCCTCCCCATAGTTCTGCGTGCAACCGTACGCCTCAACGTACACCTTCACAGACCGGACCCAATGGAAGGCCGGTATTTTCCTGTTGTGAGACGGACCCCACAACTCTTATCCCGCTTCGACGCGTTCGCGGCCGCCATGGAGCCGAGCGACGAAGGCGCGCCCTCTCTTTCCCCACAGGCCGAGCGGCCGGTGTTCCCACCGTCCCCGCGTCCGCGGGCGCCGGAGCACGAGTTACGCGACCGCGAGAAGGCGGCGAAGCTACGCCACAAGGCCGCCAGGGCCCGGATGAAATCGAATCGCCTCGAGGACCGCGCCCGTCATCTCGTCCAGAAGGCGGCGAAGATGGAGCGTCGCGCGGACGAGCTCGACGGGATTTCCCGGACCCCGATGCAGTCGCCTCAATGAGCGGCCTTCGATCGCGAAGGCAAGGGCACATCGAGATTCGGGGCGACTGCATAGCCTCGCGCCGTGACCTCATTCACGTATTGGGTTTCGAGATACCAGGAGAGGACGGCGCTGTCGGTCTTCGTGAGCTTGCACATGACCCATCCCGCGGCTCCATTGCCGTTCCGGCGGGATAAGCGTTTGTCAACCCTCGCAGAAGGTTCAAGGACGGGGACGACGCTCGGAGCCGCCGGTGGTCGGAGTGCCTCGCGGAATCGTGTACGAGGAGATTGACGCATACATCGACGGGCTCGCGAACCGGGGAGACGCGCCATTGCGGGCCGTCGAGAAACAAGGGATGGACGAAGGCTGGCCGATCGTCGCGGCAGCGGAAGGGAGCTTCCTTCATATCCTGGCGCGGTCGATTCGCGCGGAGCGGATACTCGAGTTGGGTACCGCGATCGGGTATTCGGGCACATGGCTTGCTCGCGCCCTCCCGAACGGCGGCGAACTCGTGACCGTCGAGCACAATCCGGAGACCGCGACAATCGCTCGCAAGAACCTCGAGAAAACCGGCGTGGGATCGAAGGTGAAGATCCTCGTCGGGAACGCGGGAGAGATCCTCAAGGACGTCAAAGGCCCGTTCGACTTCATCTTCAACGACATTGACAAGGCCGGATATCCCGCGGTCCTCGAGCCGTGCATCGAGCGCCTACGGGTCGGCGGCCTCCTGGTGACGGACAACGTGCTCTGGAGAGGCGAGGTCGCGCGGAAGGACCGTTCAAAGGAGACTCAGGCCATCCGGACGTACAACGAGCGACTCGCGAAAGACCCGCGGATGATCGCCTCGATCGTGCCGCTCCGCGATGGGGTGTCCGTCGCCCTGAAGGTACGCGCGTAGATCCGCGGCAATCCCCTGACAGTCCTCCGGTTCATTCATCGCGGCAAATCGCGATTTTCGCGAGGCATTAATACAGACCAGGGTCATGGGCACGGAACGAATGGCGCAGCGGCGCAACCGCGAGCACGCGTACGTCGAGACGGACGGACAAGTCTACCTCGTCCGTGATCACGGGAAGCTCCGGTTTCCGCGGATGGATGAGACGCTTCCGTTCCCAACCGAGCCGAACGGGGTGATGGACTTCGGTTCGGACCGCATCGTGCGCCAGAAACCGCTGATCGACCATCATCCGGAAGAGTGGCTCGGGCGGGACGCGATCTTCGAGCGGAGCGACGTCGACCCGCTCGTGAAGCGCGCGATCTACACGACGCTAATCCGCTGTGTGTCGGAGGTCATCCTGTCCAAAGGGCCGCGGGTCCTGATGGTGAAGGCCGTCCGCGGTTTCTCGAAGGGCCACTGGAACGTGCCCGGCGGCTTCATGGACT
>VBME01000130.1 GCA_005878995.1 Methanobacteriota archaeon
CCCCCTGATGGCTCAGGGCGGCGAACGGCGGCTGCTTCAGCTCCTTCGCCATCTCGGCCGTGGAGGCGATGATGGCGGCTCCGAGCGCCGCGGCCGACATCACCTCCACCGCCCGGGAGAAGCCGTGCTGGGCCATCACCTGGCCCGCCGACGTCATCAGCAGGACCAGGCGCGCCTCCGCTTCCTTCGTGAACTTGACGAGGGGCTGGAGGGTCCAGGCCTCGACGGCGCGCGTCGTCATCACACCGCCTCTGCGGCGCGCAACAGCTCCAGGCGCACCAGACCGACGTTGACGTCGGGCTCGGCCACCGCCACCACGACGATCCCCGAGGCCGCTGGCACGACCAGCAGGGCCCCCTGCTCGCCCTGCAGATGCCAGAACACGCTCGCGCCCACGCCCGCGGCCGCCATCGCCCGGCGCAGCCGGTTGGCCAGGCTCGCGGCGAGGGCGGCGACCGCCGACCCCTTGATCCCCTCCATCAGATGCTCCGCCACGACGAGGCCGTCGTCGCTCGAGACGAGCATCGCCCCGCGCACCCCGCGCACGCGAGTGACGAGGTCGAGCGTGCGGGCGTAGTCGGTCGCGGTCACGCCTGCTGCTCCAGCCAGCGCCGCGCCGCCATGGCAGCCCGCCGCGCGATGATCGCCAGGCGCCCCATCGGGACCGATCGGTCGCGCACCACCAGCAGGAGCGCATCGGGCCCCGGTTGGGCGAGGTGGACGTGCCCAAGCTGGCCCTCGGCCGCGAGCCCGCTCCAGACGCCGAGCCCGAGCAGCTTCGCCGTGCGCCCGGCCTCCAGCGAGACGCCCGCCAGGTAGGCGGCCACCGCCTCGGTCACGTCGGCGCCGTTCCAGTCCCGCAGGGCCCCGCCCAACACGCGGCCCGCGGCGTCGAGCAGCAGCAGTCCCTCCTGCGCGCCCTCGAGCCCAGCGAACACGCGCCGGTCCTCGAGCGGCCCCGCGGGTGGCGCCATCGGCTCCTCGGCCACGGCGGGAGGTGGGGGGAGCGGGGCGGGCGGGGGGGTCGAGGGGGTCGAGGCGGCCGAGGGGGCCGAGGGCGAGCCGGGCTGGAGGCCGCCGTGCCCGGACGTCCGGGCGGCCGCGCTCCCCATGGGCTGCCCCCGGACCATCGCGAGCGCCTGCTGGATGTTGAAGTCGTCCGGCGCGACGCGTTCCGCCTCCTCCAGGTGCGCGACCGCCTGGGCGACGTCGCCGACCTTGAAATAGAGGAAGGCGAGCCCCTTGAGCGCGCCCATATGGCCGGGCGCGATGCGCCGGGCCATGTCCCACTCGTCGAAGGCGCGCTCGTAGTCGCGCTTGTCGGCGAGGATGCGGGCGTACAGGTCGTGCGCGTCGGCCAAGTGGGGGTGGCGCTCCAGCCCGTTCAGCGCGACCCGGTGCGCGGCGTCGAGCTGGCCCCGCTGCCGCAGCAGATCACCGAGGCGCAGGAACACGAGGCTGTGCGGATCCCGTGCCAGCTCGGCGGAGAGCGTCTTGATCTCGTCAGCCATGGAACCCCGCTCCCGTGCCGGCGAGCGTCTGCGCCGCGGTCTTGGCGCGCCGCACGTCTTCCTGCTGCGCCAGCTCCGTCTCCGAGCGCGCGGCGAGACGCTCCCACTGGCTCCACTGCTCGACGGCCTCGGCGAAGCGCCCGATCGCGGCCAGGGCGTACCCGAGGTAGCGGTGCCCGGACGCGAGCAGCGGGTCGAGCATGAGCCCGCGCCGCAGCTCCTCCACGGCCTCGGCGGGACGGCCCGCCGCGAGATGGGCGCGGCCCAACAGCAGGTGCACGACGGGGTCGTGAGGATAGAGGCTCCCCGCCTGCTCGGCCATCCCCCGGGCCGTCTCGAAGTCCTTGCGGGCGAGCGCCTCCTCGGCCTGGCCTACGAGCGCGGCGAGGTCCGTGGCGCCGCTGGTACGCTCGCGGCGCAGCGTGCCCGGGTCCGCCAGCACCACGACCCCTGCGCTCTCCAGCCCGAACAGCGTTTTCGCCACGTCGAACTCCGAGCGCCCGAGCTCGCGCGCGATGGCCCGCACGTCGCGCTGCCCGTCCACCGCCGCGAGCACCTCCCACTCGGGCGGCAGGAGGTCGAGCTCGCCCCCGCCGTCGGACGGCGGCGGCGCGAGCGCCGCGATCACGCCGAGGTGCGGGATGCGGCTCTCGATGCGCGACCACTCGTCGATGCGGCGTGCCCCCTCCATCAGCAGCGCCTCCGTCGGGATCCGCACGGTCCCCGCGGGGGGGACGTCGGTCAGCGGCCCTTCCGTGAAGGAGAAGTAGCCTTCGCGCCAGCTCATCACCTCGAAGATCACTTCCTCGACCTGGAAGCGAAGCTGGCGCTCCAGCTCGCGCGGCGTGATGGCGCCGAGCGCCACCAGGATCTCGCCCAGCCGGCGCTTGTCCCCCTGGCGCTGCTGCATGTCGCGCGCGCGCTCGAGGTCCGCCTCCGCGATCTTCCCGGTGCGGAGCAGCAGGCTGCCGAGCGGGTGCGGGTTGCTGCGGATTTCGGCGTAGGCGACGGTGCCGTCCTCGAAGTGGATCGTGCCGGCGTTGTGCCGTACCTCGGAGGTGACGCGCAGCACGCCGGTCTTCCGGCTCAGGTCGAGCAGCTGGAACACGTCGTGGATGCCGAGCTCGCGCAGCGGGCCTTCGATCGCCATGGCTACGCTGCGTCCGAGGCGAAGATGTGCTGCAGGTCGAGCGCCGTGCGGGCGTGCATCCGCGCGCGCTGCGCGAACGGCCCGCCCGGGTCGAGCCGCGTGACGCGCTCCCACGCCTGGACCGCCTCCGGGTAGCGGTGCAGCCGCGCCAGCGCGACGCCCAACTGAAACACGGCCTCGACCTGGTCGGGGTCGAACTTGAGGGCCCGCCGGAACGCCTCGAGCGCCGCCTCGTGGCGCTTGTCGTCGAGCAGGGCGCGCCCCAGCAGCAGCAGGGCCGGCAGGTCATAGGGGTCCTGCTCCAGCGTCTCGGCGAGCCGCCGGATCGCCTGCGGCGCCCGCCCCGAACGCCGCAACAGATCGGCGAGGGCGAGGTTCGCGTCGCTGAAGGTGGGCAGCACCTCGAGCGCCCGCTCGTACGCCTCCTGCGCCTCCCGCCACTCCTCCCGCTCCTCGTGCAGGCGGCCGAGGTCGACCCACACCTGCACGTAGCCCGGGTCGAGCTCGAGGGCGCTGCGGTAGGCCGCGAGGGCGCCGCCCTTGTCGCCCACCTTGAGGGCGACATCGCCCTGGAGCTTGTGGAGATCGGCGCGGTCGGGCGCGCGCGTCTGCGCTTGCGTGAGGGCAGTGAGGGCGCCGGCGGCGTCCCCCGTGGCGGCGCGGCCCCGCGCCGCGGCGACCAGGGCTTCGACGTCGTCCGGGGCGAGCGGCAACAGCTCCTCGGCGAGCGCCGCCGGCTCGGTCGTGCGCCCCAGGGCGAACAGCGCCTTCACCTCGCCGAGCCGCGCATCCGGGCGGTCAGGGGCGAGCCCCCGCGCCTCGCGATAGCGCTCCAGCGCCTCGCCGTGCAGGCCGCGCCGCGCGAAGATGTCGCCCAAGAGCACGGCGGCCTCGGCGCGGTCGGCGCCGCGCTGCACCGCGCGCGTCGCCTCCGCCGCCGCGACGTCCATGAGGCCCTTGCTCACGTAGTCCCGCGCCAACGCGAGCGGATCGTCCGCCCGGGGAGGCGCGGGCTCGGCGGCGGGCACGGGCTGCAGCTCCTGGAAGATGTTATCGAGCAGGCGCTCGTCGAAGGCGAAGTTCTCACCCAGCGTCTCCGCCGTGACGTCGGCCGAGATCTCGGGCGCGATGCCGATCGTCGCCTTCTCGTACTGCAGGTCGATCGTGAGGTGGAACTTCTGGGTGACGTAGTAGGGGTCGAGCTCGAGCGCCCGCTTGGTGGCGCGGAGCGCGCCGTCGAAGTCGCCCAGGTTTGACAGGGTGAAGCTCAGGTTGTAGTGGGCCCCCGCGTGCTCGGGATCCGTCTCGACCGCGCGCACGAACGCGTTGCGCGCGTCGGCGAAACGCTTCAGCTCTACCAGCACGAGGCCGATCCCGTTCCAGGCCGCGGCGGAGCGCGGCTCGGTCGACAGGACCTGGCGGTACGCCTCGAGCGACAGCTGGAAGCGCCGCAGCTGGTACAAGAGCAGCGCGAGGTTGAGCCGGGCGGCCGAGAACCCGGCCCGCAGCTGCAACGCCGTGCGCAGCGCCTCGATCGCCTCTTCGGTGTCGCCCGCGTGGGCGACCAGCACGCCCAGGTTGTTCCACGCCAGCGCGTACTTGGGGTCCACCTCCGCCGCCTGGCGGTAGGAGGCGAGCGCGTCGTCGGTGCGGCCCGCCTGGTGCAGCACCACGCCCCGCTCGTTCCACAGCTTGGGCGAGTCCGGGACCTCGCGGATCAGCGTCTCGTACAGCTCGAGCGCCGCCCCGAAGTCGCGCTTGAGGAGGTGCACCTCCGCCATCGCCTGCAGCGTGAGGCGGCGATCCTCGCCGCGCTCCAGCGCCAGCCGGTATTCGCGCAGCGCCTCGTTGTAGTAGCCCTTCTGGCGAAACGCGAGCCCGAGGTTGTAGTGCGCGAGCTCGTTCCCCTCGACCACCTGGGGCTCGGGGCTTTCACGCGCTCGCAGCTGCTGGCTGCGGCGCTCGGCGTTGTAGCGCTCGAGCGAGAGGTTGGTCTGCGCGCGAGCGAGCGGCGGGTTGAGCTGGATGGCGCGCTTCGACGCGCTGCGCGCTTCCTGGTGCCGCCCCATGTCGCCGAGCACGAACGCCATCAGATAGTGCGCGTGCGCGTTGTCGGGGTTCAGCGCCACCGCCTTCTCGAGCGCCTGCAGCGCCTCGGTGTTCAGGCCCCGGTTGTAGTAGATCTCGCCGAGGTAGAACCACACGACGCTCGAGTCGGGATCGAGCTCCCGCGCGCGCACGAACCACTCGGTCGCCACCTCCGGCCGCCCGCGGTTCTTCTCAGCCAGCCCGAGCTGGAGGATCGCCGCCACGTCCTTGGGGCGGTGCCCGAGCAGCTGCTCGAACTCGGCCACCGCCTCCGCGTGCTGGCCCAGGATCGCGTAGGCGCGGCCCAGCTCCCAGCGCGCGTCGCGGTCGTCCGGGGCCTGCCGCAAGCGCTCCCGCAGCTCGGCGACGCGGCGGTCGTAATAGCCGGAGTTGTGGTAGGCGATCTCGAGGTTGCGCTGCGCGACCTGCATCTTCGGGTCGAGCTCGAGCGCGCGGGAGAACTCCCCGATCGCATCCTCCAGCAGGCCCTTCTGGAAGTAGAGGACGCCCAGATTGTTGTGCGCTCCGGCGTCCGAGGCGTCGATCCGGCGGGCGAAGGATCGGAGGACGGCGAGGTCGCGGTCCGAAAGCGCCGGCGCCGTCACGGGTCAGGTCAGCCGGATGGCGTCAAAGATGGCCTTGAGGGACGCCAGATCAGGGAGCAGCAGGAAATGCCCCCGGAGCCCCTCCGCCGAGTCGATGTGGAACTCGGTCTCGACGCAGAACACGAAGTCGCGCTCGTGCCCGAAGTTGAGGTACGTCGTGGTGAGCACCGCCGCCGACACGTCCACCACCAGGCTCGGCACGGACGGGAGCAAGAGCATCCCCATGAAATCGGACAGCGCGTTCATGTAGGCG
>VBME01000131.1 GCA_005878995.1 Methanobacteriota archaeon
ACCTTGCGGCCAAAACGAAAGCGTCTCGCGGATATGCGAACCGGGCTCGTCGCTCCCTGCCGGGCGGCGTCACGGCCGGCGTGAAATACTTCGATCCCTACCCGATTGCGATGAAGAAGGCGAAGGGCTGCCGCCTTTGGGACCTCGACGGCAACGAGTACATCGACTACTGCCTGTCCTTCGGTCCGCTCATCTTGGGCCACGGCCACCCACGGGTGATGAGGGCAATTCGCGACACCCTCCAGTCCGCCGGCACCACGATGTTCGGGACACCTCACGAACTCGAGGCGACCTACGCGGAGCGGCTCCTCCGGATTTTCCGACCGGACGGCCAGATGCGCTTCACGATGTCCGGGACCGAGGCGACGGTTCACGCGGTCCGGCTGGCGAGGGCGTACCGCAAGCGTCCGATGATTGCAAAGTTCGAAGGTCACTACCACGGCGGGCTCGACGAACTCCTCGTGAGCCATACGCCTTCCAGGGAGGAGGCGGTGCGCGGCCTCGTGCCGACATCGGGATCTCGCGGGACGCCGGACCACGTTCTGAAGAACACGCTCGTGCTCCCCTTCAACGATCTGGACGAAACGGCCGCGCGGATTCGGGGCCACGCGGACCGTCTCGCCTGCGTCATTCTGGAACCCGTCGAGCGGTCGTACATCGCGCCCGAACCGGACTTCCTCAACGGATTGCGGGAGGTCACGGCGGACCACGATATCCCCCTGATCTTCGACGAGGTGATGAGCGGCTTTCGCGTCGCGTTCGGCGGGGCCCAACATGCCTATCGCGTGACGCCCGACCTGACGTGTCTGGGCAAGATCATCGGAGGCGGCCTTCCCTGCGGGGCCTTCCTCGGACGGGCGGATATCCTCGACCTCGCGGACCCGGCGCGCGGGGAGTTCTTCCACAGCAGCACGTTCGCCGGGTATCCCATCGCGATGGCGGCCGGCATGGCGACGCTCGATGAGCTCGAGAAGCCTGGGACGTTCGACCGTCTGCTGAAGACGACGCGCACCTTAGCTTCCGGGTTCGAGCGGCACCTGAAGGTTCACCGTACGCCCGCGGTGGTTCCCGCGGTGGGCACGGTCTTCTCCATCCTGTTCACGAATCAAACGCCGCGCAATTATCGAGACACGCTCGCCGCGGACAAAGCGAAGCGGCGCGTCGTCGATACGTCCCTCCTGGCGCGAGGGATTTTCGTGAAACCGGGAAAGCCGTTCTATCTCTCCACGGCCCACGACGAGATCGCGATCCGCCAGACCCTCGAAGCGTTCGAGGATGGTCTGTCCGGCCTCGCCTGATCTCAGCGGCGCGGGGCGAGACCCATGATCGCGCGCGCTTCGTCGGGGGACGCGACCTCCCTCTGGAGATCGTCCGCGAGGTGCCTTGCACGGGCGACCAACTCCTCGTTGCGAGCGAGGACGCCCTTCTTCAGGTAGAGGTTGTCCTCGAGGCCCACCCGCACGTGTCCACCCAGGACGATCGCCATCGTCGTCATCGGCAGTTGCATCCGGGCCATGCCGGCGACGACATACGTCGCGGTTGGCGGCAGTTGGTTCCGCATGTGCAGGAGATTCTCCGGCGTCGCGGGGACCCCGCCGTCCACTCCCATGACGAGCTGGAAGTGGGCCGGCTCCTTCACGAGGCCGGATTCGATCAACCGCATCCCCTGCTGGACGAACCCGACGTCGAACGCCTCGAGTTCCGGTTTGATGTGTTGGTCGAACATCGCCTTCGCGAGGAATTGGACCGTCTCCGGCGTATTCACGTAGACGACCGACGGCTTGCGGCCGGCGAAGTTCAGCGTTCCCGTGGTAAGCGATCCCATCTCCGGGCGCGTCCGGAGGGGCGTCGCGCGATCCTCGTCCGTCTGGGCTGCGATGCCGCTCGTCGACGTCATGACCACGAGCTTCGTCCGCTTCCGAATCTTCTCGACCGTCTCCTGGAAGATCTCGAACCGGGACGTGGGACGCTCGTTCTCGTCGCGGCAGTGGACGTGGATGATCGAAGCGCCCTCCTGCTCGCAGCGGTATGCGGTCTCCGCGATTTCGTCCGGCGTCACGGGGACGTGCGGGGTGTCTTTCTTCCGGGGGACGGAACCGGTCGGCGCCACCGTGACGATGAGCTTCTCCGCCGCCTCACCCGAGCCCGCTACGCGCGGAAGGATAGTAAGGGTTGCGGCACGAATTGCGGCGGCTAGCCGAAGAGGTGACACGAAACCTTCACGTCCGGCGAAACGGCGGTTAGGACCGGCTCGGAGAATTCGTGAAGCGCGACGCGCAGGACGCCCCCCGATCGCTCAATGAATCGGACCGCTTTGAGGGACCGAAACTGTTCGGCCTTCGATTCGATGACCTGACGGAGGTTCGCCTCCACCTCGGGAGACGCCGCGGGGATCGCGAACGCGAGGGGGCTTTCCAGTTGTGCGGCTGCGAGGAGGCCTCCGAGAGGCTGGCCGGCGGCGACTTCCCGGAGCTCACGGACGACTTCCCCGGAGGTCCAGCCGCACCGCTCGAAGGCGACCGGGCACCGCGGGTGGAATCGACATCCGGGTGGGATGTCCGAGGGGTCCGGTCGCTCGCCCTTCAGGATGATCCGCTGCCGCCGCCGATCCGGGTCCGGGACCGGCACGACGGACACGAGCGCCTTCGTGTACGGATGCCGCGGATTCTTGATCAGTTCGCGCGTGGGACCTTCTTCGACGATCTTGCCGAGGTACATGACGCCGATCCGGTCCGCGAGGACCCACGCGAGCGAGAGGTCGTGGGTGATGAAGAGGTACGTGAGGCCTTTCTTGTCGCGCAGCTCGACGAGGAGCTCCAGGATCTCCGTGCGGATCGACACGTCGAGCATGGAGACCGGCTCGTCGGCGACGAGGAACTCCGGGTCGAGCACGAGGGCGCCCGCGATCGACACCCGTTGTCGCTGTCCCCCGGAGAGCTCGTGGGGGTAGCGGAACAGGAAATCCCGCGGAGGGCGCAATCCCGCATCGGTCAAGGCCTGCTCGACCCGCGACTCGGTCTCGGCGCGGTTCACGCTGAGGCCGTTGACGAGAAGCGGCTCGGCCACGATGTCGTACACGGACTGCTTCGGGTTCAGGGACTCGTACGGATCCTGGAAGATCATCTGGAGCTTCTGCCGCAGGCTCCGGATCTTGATTCCCTCGAGCCCTTCCTCCCGGAGCCGGTTCCAGATCAGGACCCGGGCCGCGATCAGTGCGGCGACGAACGAGAGGAAGGTCCCCCCGAGCGTCGCGAGGGCCTGGTCCCCCCAGACCGTGGCCTGGTACAGGCCCGCGGAATCGAGGTATCCGGAGAAGACGAGGCCGATATACAGGCTCACGTCGAACAGGACCGCCGCGAGCGCCGCGATGACGGTCGCCGTCCGCGGCGTCGGCCGGGTCGGCGGAATGCTCCCGAAGTACGCGAGCGGGAGTGCGAGGACGACGCCGTACGCAACGTAGCTCCACCCGTTCGTGAAGGGGAGATGGAAGGCGCTCGCCGAGACGAGGGCCGTGAGGCCCGCGGCGACAACGGATCCGATCGCGAGGAGCACGGCCAGCGAGATCATGTGCGGAAGCGTCCACGGGCGGGTATCGCGCCACGAGAGGGAGTACTTCCGGCGGATGCCCTCCACGTCCGGAGTCGCACCGCCCGATTTCGCGGCTTCGTACCGGCGCAGGACGTCCTGCGACACCCCGACGAACACATCGCCCCCGGTCGGCTCGACGAGCCGAAGGATTCCTTTGCCCGTCGTCGTCTTCCCGCACCCGCTCTCCCCGACAAGGCAGAAAATCTCCCCTCGCCCGATGTCGAGATCGACGCCGTCGACCGCGCGCACGTAGTGCGGCGTCGCCTTCCGGAGCGCCTCGATGAATCCGCGGCGCTTCTCGAACCAGACGCGGAAGTCCCGGAGGACGAGATACGGCTCGCGCGGCATCTCAGGCCGCCTCCTTCCGCGGCGGGGTCGTCGTGTTCAGGTGGCACGCGGCCAGATGGCCCTCTCCGACCGGGTCGAGACCCGGTTCTTGGTCGACGCACAGCGGCCACGCATACTTACACCGGGGATGGAAGCGGCAGCCGACCGGCGGGTTGATCAGGGAGGGCAGGAGGCCGGGGATGTACGCCGGCAACGTCTGCGGTCCTTCGATGTCCGGGAACGCCCCGATCAAGTCCTTCGTGTACGGATGCTTCGAGTTCTTGTACACGTCCCGCACGCTGCCCCGCTCCACGATCTTCCCGGCGTACATGATCGCCATCGAATCGCACGTCTCCGCCATCACGGAGAGGTCGTGGGAGATCAGGATCATCGAGAGGTCCAGTTCCCGTTTCAGCCGCTCGAGCAGCTCCAGGATCTGGGCCTGAATCATGACGTCCAGTGCCGTCACCGGTTCGTCCGCGATCACGATCCGCGGGTTGCACGCGAGGGCCATCGCGATCATCACGCGTTGTCGCATCCCGCCGGAGAACTCGTGCGGATATTCGTGGG
>VBME01000132.1 GCA_005878995.1 Methanobacteriota archaeon
GACGAACTCCGGGCTCGCGCCGAATACGGGACACGCCGCGTAGCACAGCATACAGTTGATGCAGAGGCTCTGTTGGCGGTACGCCTCCACATCCTCCGGAAACTGCGTGTACTCCTTCGTGAGGTCGCCCCAGTCTTCGCGGACGATGTACGGCGTCACCGACGAGAGTTTCGTCAGGAAGTCGTCGAAGTCCACGACGAGATCCTTGAGGATCGGGAAGTTCGCGAGGGGATCGACCGTCACGGCTCCCCGGTGGACGTCGCGGATGTACGTCCCGCAGGTGAGGCGCGGCTGGCCGTTCACGTTCGCGCCGCAGGAACCGCAGATCCCCATCCGGCACGACCAGCGGTAGGCGAGCGTCGGGTCGACGTGGTCCTTGATGTAATTCAGCCCATCCAACACGACCATGTCGTCCCGATACGGGATGCGGTACTCCTGGTACGTCGGCTTCGCGCCCGACTCCGGCCGGTACCGCTTCACCCGGAAGACGACGTCCTGATCGGCCATCTCAATACTTCCTCTCGACGGGCTCCCACTTCGTGATCTTCACGGCCGCAGAGTCGATCCGAGGCGCGCCGTCGGTCCGGAATGCGAGCGTGTGCTTGAGGTAGTTCGCGTCGTCGCGGGTCGGATGGTCCGTGCGGCTGTGCGCCCCGCGCGACTCCCGGCGGTTCAGCGCGCTGTGAGCGATCGTCGCGGCGACGTCGAGCATGAAGTCGACCTCGAGGAACCCCGTCAGTTCCGTGTTGAACACGCGGTCCTTGTCCGCGAGGCCGACGTTGGCAAATCGCTCCCGGAGCTTCGCGAGTTGGCTGCACGCGTCCGCGAGGCCCGCTTCGTCTCGGAAGATCCCGACGTCCCGCTCCATCCTTTGCTGCATCTCGACGCGGATCCCCGCGAGGGTCTCCTTCCCCCGTTCGCGACCCAAGAGGCCATCGAAGACCCGCGACTCCTCGCGCCGAAGCGCTTCCCGGGCGGACGCCCCGCGCGGATACGCGGCTTTCTGCTTCGCGTATTGCGCGGCGGTGAGGCCGCACCATTCGCCAAAGACGAGGCACTCGCTCAGGCTGTTCGATCCGAGGCGGTTCGCGCCGTTGATCGACACGCAGGCCGCTTCGCCGACCGCGTAGAGCCCTGGAAGGGTCGTCTCTCCTTTCGAGTTCGTCGAGACGCCGCCCATGATGTAGTGTTGCCCCGGCCGGACCGGGATCGGCTCGCGGATCGGGTCGAGGCCCATGTACTTCTCCGTGAGCTCGCGGACCATCGGCAGCTTCTTCTCGATCGTCCGGGCGCCGAGATGACGCAGGTCGAGGCCGAGGTACTGCCCGTACGGCCCTTCGAATGCGCGCCCCGCCTTCATCTCCTGGACCATCGCCCGGGAGAGGATGTCCCTCGGCCCGAGTTCCATTTTCCCGGGGAGGTACCGCTGCATGTATCGCTCCCCGTCCTTGTTGATCAAGTAGCCGCCCTCGCCGCGCGCCGCTTCCGTGATCAGGATGCCGGTCCCCGGGAGGCAGGTCGGATGGAACTGGACCATCTCCATGTCTTTCAGCGGCACGCCCGCGCGATAGGCGAGGGCCATCCCGTCGCCCGTCTTGATGAACCCGTTCGTCGTGAACTCGTACACGCGGCCGCAGCCGCCGGTCGCGAGGATCGTCGCCTTCCCGGCAATCGCGACGAGTCGGCCGCCACGGAGGTCGAGCGCGACGACGCCCTCGCACGCCCCGCCGTCCACGATGAGGCTCGTGACGAAGTACTCGTCGAAACGGTGGATGTTCTCGAACTTCATCGAGGTCTGGAAGAGCGTGTGGAGGATGTGGAACCCGACCTTGTCCGCGGCGAAGCACGTCCGCTTGACGGACATCCCTCCGAATGCGCGCTGTCCGATGCGGCCGTCCTCATCGCGGGACCACGGGCATCCCCAGTGCTCGAGTTGGAAGATCTCCCGCGGACACCGCGCGACGAAGAATTCGACGGCGTCCTGGTCAGCAAGGAAATCGGAGCCTTTGATCGTGTCGAGCGCGTGCAGCTCGAGCGAATCGTAATCTCGAAGGACGGCCGCGGTGCCGCCTTCCGCGGAGACCGTGTGGCTCCGCATCGGTCAACCATTTTCCAAGGGGCAAACCGCAGTTCTCCCACCGGGCGGCAGTTGTCGCACGCTTCCGCGCAGAAGGCTCAAGTAGGACGGTCCAGTTCGACGCGGCTCGTGGAAGTCGTCCGCGTCGAAGGCTTAGGCAAGACGTACCCCGGCGGGACGAAGGCGCTCGAGGACGTATCGTTCTCGATCGACAAGGGCGAGATCTTTTGCCTCCTGGGCCGCAACGGCGCAGGAAAGACAACGCTCCTCCGAATCCTCGCGACGCAGCTGAGGCCGACCTTGGGACGCGCCTCGGTCCTCGGCCACGACGTCCTTGCGGACCCGAAATCCATCCGGCCCCATATCGCGGTCGTTCCCCAAGAAGCGCGGCCGCAGATGCTCCTGTCGCCCTATGACCACGTCTTCTACATGTGTCTGATCCGCGGCCGCACGCGGGCGGACGCGCGGGAACGGACGCGGAAGGTCATGGACGAGCTTGGCCTCTGGGAACACCGCGACAAGCTCGCGGCGGACCTCTCCGGTGGGCTCCGTCAACGGCTGATCATCGCGATGGCGATGGTCGCGGATCCCGAAGTCCTCTTCTTGGACGAACCCACCATCGGACTCGATCCGCTCGGTCGACGGTCCGTCTGGTCCATGCTCCGCGCACTGACGAAGAAGGGCGTCACGATCCTCCTCACGACGCACTATCTCGACGAGGCCGAGATCCTGGCCGACCACCTCCTGATCGTGGACAAGGGACGCACCGTGTTCCTGGGGACCGTGGAGGAAGCGAAAGGCGACACCGGAGTCGGGATGCGGGTGATCATCGAGTCCGCGGCCGGGAACGGGGCGGGCCCTCCCGAGGTCCTTGAACCTCGTTCGGCCGAGGAGATCCTCTCGATCGTCGAGCGAGGCTTGCGGGAGCGGCGTAAGGTGACCTTCAAACCGGCAAGCCTCGAAGACGCCTTCATCAAGATTGTGGGGGGATCGATTGAAAGCGAGAATACGTGAGGCGCTGTACATCGGGCTCTTCGACGCCTTGCCCCTGTTGCGGGATCCGATGTTGCTCGTCGTCATCAGCCTGTTTTCGTTCCTGCCCGTGATCTTCATCTTCGTCTTCGCGGACCAGGCCTCGGCCGTGCAATCCCTCATCGGGGCGATCGTCTTGACGTTCTCCTTCACGGGCCTTTTCGCGTCCCAGAGCGTCTACTTCAACAAGCAGTGGTTTCGCTTCCAGGACATGTTCGTCGCGAGCAAGGTGTCGCCCGCCTCGTACGCCCTAGGACTTTCCGTGAGCGGCCTCGTGGTCGCGCTCCCCGGCGTCCTCGTGGCCCTGGTCCTCCTGCTGCTCTCCAGGTCGGCCACCGCGGCCGGGGTGCTCCTCCTCCTAGGGACGTCCGTGCTTCTATGGATCGGGCTGGTCTTCGTGGGCTTCGCGATCGGCGCCACGACGAAGAACGCGCGCCGTGCGAACTCGATCCCCCAGGTCCTCAGCATCGCGTTGGGCTTCCTGCCACCCGTCTACTATCCGCTCGAACGTCTGCACGACATCCCCATCGCCCAAGCCGTCGCGATGCTCATCCCGACGACCCACGCCGCACAACTTGCGAAGTACTACTTCGGGCTCATTTCCATCCCGGCCTGGCAGGTCTGGGTCGGATGGATTTACCTCCTTGGCTTCGCGGCGCTCATGGGCTTCCTCGCCTCGCGGCGAGCGCACTGGGTCGATCCGTAGGGCGTTCGACCTGTCCCGCGAAGGGTTTGCAAGTCCGACCCGACTTTTGAATACGAGATGCCCGAACCGAGAAATACCGATCCGGCGTTCCCGCGGCCCAGGAGGGGAAACACGAAAGCGGTCTTTCTCGCGGGAGTCGCATTCGTCGTCGCGATCATCGCGTTCGCGCCTGCGTCGGCTCTCGTCGCGAACTCGTCGGCGTCGACAGCGTCGTTTGACACAGAGCAATCCTTCCCCGGCGGGGGCGCCTACTGGGAACCCGCGATCGCCGCGGACCCCGGCTCGTCGTACGTCTACCAGGCTGTCACGTACATCAACGCCTCGAAGACCTGCTCCACCTGTCCGGGCACCGCGATCTTTTTCCGGGCGTCTAGCGACGGGGGAGCGACATGGGGTCCGGCCCATCCGATCTCCTTGGCGCGGGGCCGAGGTTGGCAGTTCGATCCGCAAATTCAAGTCGCGGCGGATGGAACCGTGTACGTCGTTTTCCTCCAGACGTTTGATCCGGGGAGCGTATTGTTCAAGTCGACGGATCATGGTACATCATGGTCCGGGCCGTTCACGATGAACGGCGCCCTGAGCTACAACGACAAGCCGATCCTCGTCATCGCCCCGAGTGGCCAGGACGTGTATGTTGCATTCAATGTCAAGCTCGCCTCGTATGTCGCGGTGTCCCACGATGCCGGACGGACGTTCGCCCAGGTGCGGACGAGCAACGAGAGCCTGTGGTGGTACACGTACGGCGGGACGTATGCGCCAGACGGGAGCGTCTACTTCGCTCAGGTGGGGGAAGCGGGAGCGAAGACGAACGGGAAGACGACGAACCAGGGACACACGGACGGCGTGCAGAAGGTCTTCGTGCTGAAGATGGACCATGACGGCGCCGCGTGGCAGAACGTGTACCTCGACACGAGTGCGAAAACGACGCCCTGCTCCATCTCCGGCTGCTACGGCGACTACTTCGCAGCCCAGGCCGCGGTGGCGGCGGATTCCGCCGGCCATCTGACCGTCGCCTACACGCTCAACGCGGCCGATGGGAAGCCGCATACGCTCTTCGTCCGCACGTCAGCGGACGGCCTCTCCTGGAGCGACCGAAGTTCCGTCAACGACCAAGGCGACTCCGCCTTCCCCGCGATTGCGTCCGGGCCGACTGCGGGCGATTTCCGTCTCGCCTGGCAGGACAACCGGAACGCGGAGTGTTGGGACTGCGGGGGGCTCGGTGGCTGGAATACGTGGTTCTCCCGCAGCACGGACGGCGGCCGTACCTGGAGCGCCAGTGTCCGCCTCTCGAATCTCAGCGGCGGAGCTCCGTACAAGACCGCACAAGGATATGCGTTCACGGACGGCGACTACTTCGGCCTCGCGGTCGACTCGTCTGGCACGAACCACCTGATCTGGGGCGAGGCCGACGGCGCATCGCTCTATTGTTGCGGCGGCGCGTGGTACACGCGGGGGGGATGAAAGCCCGCGGGGATGTCACCCATCGCCGGGCCCTCACGACTTCCGCGTTTCCACTTCGGCGAGCCACTTCCGCACTTCGTCCACCGCACCGGGATCTTCGAGCGTCGTCGTGTCGCCGATTTCCTGGCCGGAGACGAGGGACCGGATCACGCGGCGCATGATCTTCCCGCTCCGGGTCTTCGGCAGCTTGTCCGTGATGTACAGTCCCTCGGGGGCGGCGATCGCCCCGATTTCTCGCCGGACGTGTTCCCGCAACTCCTGCCTCAGCGAATCGGACCCGGCCTCGCCTCCCTTCAGGACGACGTAGGCAATTAGGACCTGGCCTTTGAGCGGATCCGGCCGTCCCACGACGGCGGCCTCCGCGACCTTCGGATGGCTCACCAGGGCGGACTCGACCTCCATCGTGCCGATCCGGTGGCCGGCGACGTTGATCACGTCGTCGATGCGGCCCATGAGCCAGAAGCAGCCGTCCTCGTCGACCCGCGCGCCATCGCCCGTGAAGTATTTTCCGGGAATCTGGGACCAGTATACCTGCTGGTACCGTGCCGAATCCTTGTACAACGTCGTCAACATCGCGGGCCAT
>VBME01000073.1 GCA_005878995.1 Methanobacteriota archaeon
TCCTGGCCTCATCCCGTCTCTCATCGAATCCCTGGACGGTGCGGACGGCGTCGTTGCCTCCCGGTACGTCCCGGGCGCGGACATCCAGTCGTGGCCTGTCCGGCGTCACCTTATCAGTTTCGTCGCGACGCTCATCGCGCGCAAGGTGCTCCGGGCAGAATGCCGAGATCCGCTTTCGGGGTTCTTCATCTTTCGCCGATCTTTCCTCGAGTCTGTGCGAATCCAAGGGGACGGGAACAAGCCCCTCCTCGAAGTCCTCGTCAAAGCCCGTCCTGTGGTCAACGAGATTCCATATCTCTTCCGGAACCGCAAGAATGGTGAGAGCAAGCTCAACGCGCGAAACATCGTGGAATTCCTGGGGCTCGTTCGACGCCTGTGGTCGTACTCCCGAAGCGATGGCTCGACCCGAGTTTGCCCAAACGGATCGTGGGGGCAGGACCAGCCTCCGCCCTAGCCGATACCTGCGCCGTGGAGCCCCCCTACGAGACGATCGTCTTCTGGAGCTCCAGGTCCGATGTAACCGTGTGGAGGACGCCTCGCGGCATTGGTTCCGACTGCATCGCGAGGATGGGCTCGGAAGCCGCGATGATCATTTCGCCAAAGTTGTCGAGATACAGCGTGTAATATTGCCCGTTCGTTTGGAAGTCCCTAAAGGCGTGGAGCGACGTGCCGTCAGAGAGCATGAAATTGAGGCCGGTGAATCCGCCATATTTCTGAATCGCCACATCGCGTACCGCGGTGGTGGCCTTTGCAACGGCCTCGTGATCGCGACCGTCTAGACGGTCGAGGAAGAGTTCGAACAGCAACTGGGAGTCGATTTTCGCGGAATCCCCCACCTCGTTCACGAGGGACCCATTGTGCTGGAATGCCCATGTCACCCCGTCCCGCCCCTCGACGAACGGGTGGGAGAACTTCTGGGCCGCGAATCCGCCGACGCTTGCGCGGCGCAGGTGACCCATCACGATGAGCGCCTGTCCGGACGCCCGCTCGATGTTCAACTTCGCGATCTTCCACGCCGTCCCGTAGTACTTCGCCGCATCTGCGGCACAGCCTGCATCACGCATGTGCCATTTCAACGAGCCGTTCTGGAAGCACGCAAGCCCCCACCCGTCCTTGTGTCCGCGCTCGTCCGGGGCGCCAAGCGGACACATCCCTTGCGTGGCCAGGTCCGCGAACTCCTCGAAGAGGTCATAGTACACCGGTCCCCGGCTCACGACCCCCATCATCCTGCACATGGGCGCAGCATTCGAGCGACACTATAAGAGGCTCACGCCTCAGGCATCGCTCGGCAGACATCTAATAACCGGACCGACGTTTTCTCATCCGATGATGCAAGCAGGACCGATGCCTTTTTGAAGGGGGATGGAGGTCGATTCGCACATCATGGGGAAGCGAGCGGACTGAGCGGCGCCGCATCACCCGTTCTCAATACGTTGAAGACACGCTCACCTTGCTCTATCCTGAGCTGCAAAGGCCGTTGGAGGAGTGTCGCCTTCTCGACTTGGGTTCGGGTCTGGGGACGAACGCAATCCCTGCGGCCAAGATCGTTCATTCCGTTTTCGGGATAGACATCGAGCCGTCCCATGTCAATCGAGCAAAAGAATGGGCGGAACGCGAGGGCCTCAAGAACGTGACATTCCGCGTGGGATCGGCTGCCGACGTAAATCTTGGACCGTTTGACATTGTGCTGTGCGACTACCTGCTCGAGCATGTCGAAGACCCGAACTCAGTGATCGCCGTAATCGCCCGGCATCTCGCACCCCACGGCGCGTACTTCTTGTCCACGAACAACAAGTGGTGGCCCCTCGAAGGTCACTACGGCCTACCGATTCCGCTGATCTCTTGGATGCCGAGGACATGGGCGGATCGGTATGTTCGGCTGATGAAATTCGGAACCGAGTACTCGGTGTATCCCATATCGTGGAATCGACTGAGGTCGCTCCTGGAAGGTAACGACCTGACTTGGTCGTTGAAACCACCCGCCCGACCTTACACGATCGCGCAGAAAGTGGGGAAGCGTCTAGTCCGACTAAGCCCTGCTTTCTGGAAGATCGCGAACGTCTTCCAAGTTGTCGGACGCCGAAAAGCGACGGCCACCTGAGGTCTGTGGGCGCATGAAGGACGCGTACACCCGCCCCCTGCTGAAGCACCTACACGAGCTGGCGTCCGCTCGCCGATGAACGAAAGAAGGAAAGGGGAGGGCCGAAGCCCTCCATTTCGCGCTCAGACCTCGTCGCCGGATCCGCCGCGGCCGCGGCGCATCTCCTCGAGCTCGCGCTTCGACTCGCGGTAGCGGACGAACAGGAACACGCTCGCCGCGACCGCGATGATGGTGGCCACTAGGAGGGTCAACGAAGTCGCCGAGGTCGCCTGCCGGGAGAACTGCTCGAACCCGCCCGACGTGACGTCGATCACAACGAAGGCCTCCCGGCCCGCGGTGCTCGCGGTGATGACGACCAATCCCGGATTCGATGGCGCGGTGAAGACGCCTTGCTGGTTGATCGAGCCGGCGGTGGTCTTCCAGGCGACCGTCGCCCCCGTCACCGCGTTGCCGAATTGGTCCGTCACGATGGCGCCGAAGTCCAGGGTCCCTCCCACGGCCACGGTCGTCGCCGGCGCGTCGATGGCGATTCCCACCGGCGGGCCCGCGACGAGCGTCAGGGTGATCGTTCGAGAGATCCCGCCGAGCGTGGCGGTGAGCTGCACCGACGCCGGGGTCGTCGTGATCGGGGCGTGGTACAGAAT
>VBME01000074.1 GCA_005878995.1 Methanobacteriota archaeon
GGGTACCTGTACACGACCGCCTGGGACGGCAAGTTCCGGAGCTTCAAGGCGTCCACGGGGGAGATCGTCGACACAGATCCCCTGGTCGCCTTCGCGTCGGTGTCCTCGCCAGCGGTTCAGCGTGGCTGGGTCTGGCTCGAGGACTTCAACGGCGCCGTCTACGCCTTTGGCGGCAAGGGGGCCGGGGAACTCCGCACCCTCCTTGTATCGCCCGCCACGGCGGACGTCAAGGTTGGCAAAGCCGTTCTCTTTAAGGCGCACGGGCTCGACGCGTTCGATAACCCGATCCGCGTGAAGAACGCGGACTGGGTCCCGGAAAACGGGCTCGGCTATGTCGTCAAAGTCTCCGGCGACACCGCTCTCTTTGTCGCGGACATCGTCGCGGGCACCGAGCATTTGGAGGCGTCGGCGGTAGACCAGGACGGTGTCGAGCATGTGGGCACCGCCATCGTGAACGTGCTGCCAGGGCCGCTCGATCGGATTGATGTCGCCATGCTCCTCGTCGGCGGAGGCCGTTTCGAAGGCCCCGTCATCATCCCGGCGGGCGCGCAGCGAACGTTCGTGGCGAGTGCGACGGACCGGTTCGGCAACCCGATCGCAGGCGCAACGCTCACTTGGACTGTGGAGAACGGCGTCGGTCAGATCACCTCCAACGGGGTGTTCACCGCGTCGACGACGCTGGGAGTCGGACTCGTGACCGCGAACGCGAGCGGGAAGTCGGGCCACCAGCAGGTCACCATCGTCCCGGCGGCCCCGGCGACGCTGGACATCGCGGTCACGTCCCCCAGTGTGTCGGTCGACTCCCAGTCGGTGATCGTCGCGACGGTCCTAGATGCGTACAACAACGCAAACCCCGATGGCCTAGTGAAGTGGACGACGACGGGCACGGGCAGCATATTGCCGCTCACCTCGGACGGCCGTTCCATCCTGTACCACGCCCCCATCACGACGACTCCGGGGTCGGTGACGCTCACCGCCACGATCGGCGCGGTTACTCGGACGATCACCCTGACGCTCGTCGCGGGCCCGCCGGTGGGAATCGCCATCGACGCGCCGGCAACGACCGTGGCCGTGGGAGGGACCTTGGACTTCG
>VBME01000157.1 GCA_005878995.1 Methanobacteriota archaeon
CAAGGCCGCATCGGCTTCTACGTGCCGAGCAAGGGCGAGGAAGCGTGCCAAGTCGGTAGCGCGATGGCCCTCGAGAAACGGGACTGGGTCTTCCCCGCGTACCGCGAGCCGGGCGGCGCCCTCGTCCGGGGCCTCCCGCTCGAGACCATCATCGCCCAAGCGTATGGGAACGCGAAGGACCCGCAACGCGGCCGGCAGATGCCGAGCCACTACGGATCCAAGGACGTCCATCTCGTAACGGTGTCCAGCCCGGTCGGGACCCAAATCCCGCAGGCGGTCGGCACCGCCTGGGCCGCAAAGATCCGGAAGGACGACATCGTCACAATGACCTACTTCGGGGACGGCGCGACGAGCGAGGGCGACTTCCATGCCGCGATGAACTTCGCGGGCGTGTTCAAGGCACCGACGATCTTCTTTTGCAAGAACAACCAGCTCGCGATCTCGGTCCCCGTGGCCCGTCAGACCGCGGCAAAGACGCTTGCACAGAAGGCGCTGGCGTACGGATTCGAAGGCGTGCGTGTGGACGGCAACGACGTCCTCGCGGTGTACGCCGCGACGAAGGCCGCGGTCGACAAGGCTCGCGCCGGCGGCGGCCCCACGATGATCGAGGCGGTGACGTACCGGATGGGCCCGCACTCGTCCAGCGACGATCCCACGCGGTACCGCTCGAAGGAGGAGGTCGAGGCCTGGCAGAAGCGAGACCCGATCGACCGGATGCGAAAATACCTCGAGCTGAAAGGCCTTTGGTCCGAGGCCGACGATGCGAAGCTTCGCGCCGAGTTGGAAGACCTTATCCAGGCGACGGTCCGCGAGGTCGAGCGGCATCCTCCGCCGCCGATCGAGAGCCTGTTCGAGGACGTCTACGCGGAGATGACGCCGCAGATCAAGGAACAGATGGACGCGTACCTCGCGAGTGGGGAGCGCCGCCGGCCCGAGATGATGGACCGGTTCCCGCTGTGACGCGCATGGCCGACCCGATGCGGGCGGAGCGCGTGACCTTGCGGGACGCGCGCACCGTCACGATTCGGCCTTCTCGAATGGGGGACGCGGAGTCCCTCATGCGGAATGCGAACCTCGTCGGCGCCGAGGCGGTCTACATCCTCTTGGACCACATCGAGGATATGGAGGCGGAGCGACGCTGGCTCGCAGCGTTCGATGGCGTTCACAACGTCCTGTTCGTCGCCGATGCAGCGGGCGAGATCGTGGGCTCGGCGGACTGCGACGGCGGGAATTTCCCGAAGACGCAGCACGTCGGCGGGGTCGGCATCGCGATCCGCGACGGATGGCGGGAAGTCGGCCTTGGGAGGTTCCTGATGAACCGCATCCTGGAATGGATGCGCGTTCGCGGTTTCAAGAAGGCGGAGCTGTGCGTGTTCGCGTCGAATACCCGCGCCCGTCGCCTGTACGAATCCCTCGGCTTTCTCGAGGAAGGAATCCGTCGCCGCCGCGTTCGCATCCGGGACGCGTACGAAGATGAGGTCTTCATGGGCCTCTGGCTCGGGGAATGAAAGGCCCTCGGCATCGGAGCATCAGTCTTATCCTGCCCGCACCGATACTGCGGCGGGGAGTCTTCATGGCCCGAAAGGCGAAGCGCTCGGCGAGGCGCAAGCAAGCAACCGCGAGAAGGCGAACGGCGGCGGCCCGCGTGAGCGCGGTTCCGCGCGGCATGCACACGGTCACGCCATACCTGGTGATCGGTGGAGCGGCGAAGGCGATCGAGTTCTACAAGAAGGCGTTCGGCGCGAAGGAAGTGTCCCGCCAACCGATGCCGGACGGCACGCTGATGCACGCGATGATCCAGATCGGCGACTCGATGATCATGATGTCCGATGAGTTCCCAGGAGGCGACTCGAAGTCGCCGACGTCCGCGGGGGCGACGACGGCGAACCTGCACATTTACTCGAAGGACGTCGACAAGCTCTGGAATCAGGCCGTCAACGCGGGGGCGAAACCCACGCTGCCTCTCGACAACCAGTTCTGGGGCGAGCGATACGGGAAGCTTCAGGATCCGTTCGGCCACATCTGGTCCGTCTCGATGGTCGTGAAGATGAGCGAGTCGGAAAGAGAAGCGAAGCGTCAGGCGGCGATGGGGATGTTCGAGAAAGGCGAGCACGCCGGCTTCGAATAGTCGCCGATGGAAACCGTCTCCCGAATCTAGCTTTATACGCGGCATCCGCTTGCACCGCTGCGTGACCATCGAGGCCCTCCGCGCCGAGGATGTGCGGAAGGTATACCACAGCCGCGGCTCACCCGACGTCGAGGCATTGCGGGGTGTCTCTCTCGCCCTCCGTCAAGGGGAACGCGTCGCCCTCCTCGGTCGTAACGGCGCGGGGAAGACGACGTTTCTGCGGATCACATCAACCCTCCTCCTCCCGACATCGGGGCGGATCGAGGTGTTCGGTCACGACGTCGTCAGCGCGCCGGAAGACGTCCGTCCCATGATTGCGGTCGTCCCCCAGGAGGGCAAGCCGTTCTTCCACCTCACCCCGCGGGAGCAGGTGTACTGCTACCTGCGAGCCCGCGGATTCTCAAAGGAAGTCGCGAGGTCGCGGACCGAGGAGGCCCTCGAGAAGATGGGGCTCGAGGAGGTCGGGAATCGCCTGAGCGTCACGCTCAGCGGCGGCCAGAAACAGCGGGCGATGGTCGCGACGGTCATGGCGACGGAAGCGCCGCTCATGTTCCTCGACGAACCGACGATCGGGCTGGACCCCTTCGCACGGCGGGCCGTATGGGACATGCTCCGTGCGTTGACGCGGAGGGGATCGACGGTCCTGCTCACGACGCACTACCTCGATGAGGCGGAGGCGCTCTCCGAACGGCTGTACATCGTCGAGGAGGGGCGCATCCTGTTCGAAGGAACGGCGGAAGCGGCGAAGCGGCAGATCGGCGGGACCTTGCGCGTGTCGATCGAGAACGGAGGGAACCATCGCGACCTATTCGTCTCGTTTGGGCAGACGGTCGCGGAGGGCACGTCGTTGCACGTAATCACGGAGCCGGAGCGGATCCACGAGGTCATGGACATCGCGCTCCGGAACCGGTTGTCGGCCACCGTCGGGCCGGTGACCCTCGAGGAGGCATTCCTCACGATCGTCGGTCGCTCGATTGACGCGGAGTGAGCCGATGGCGATCGGGCTGAAGTGGTCCGGTTCCGGGATGTTCCTCGCGACGGAGATTCGTGTGCAGCTCCACGAGTGGCTCGCGATTGTGACGGGGACCCTCACGCCGGGAGCGCTGATCGTATTCGTGGCGATCCTGGCCCCGGAGCTCCTCCCCGTAACCGTCATCGGCGCGCTCGTCTATTCGATGTTCCTGATCGGACAACGCGTGCTCAACGAGGCCGCGTACATCCGGATCGACCACAAGCTGAACGAGTTGTACCACGCGAGCCCCCTGTCGCCGGAAGGATACTTCGTCGGCATCGCGGGCGGCATGCTCGTCGCCTATCTCCCCCCGAGCCTCGTCCTCGTCGTGATCCTCGAGATCCTCCACCCGCTCGCCCCGCTGGGATGGCTCGTCCTCGCGGCTTGTCTCATCGGCGTCTGGCTGGTCTCTTCGACGATCGGATACGTCGTCTCGACGCTCTTCAAGGACATGAAGACGATCTGGCCCTACTCCGCCCTCCTGACGAACCTCTTCGGCATCCTCCCGCCCGTGTTCTATCCGCTCGGAAAAGTCGCGATCGAGTGGCGGTCCGCCGTGCTGCTCCTCCCGACGAGCGCGGCCGCGGCGCTCGTCGATGCGGCGGCCGGTCTCGACCCGATCACGACCAATGAGGCGATCCTTGCGGCGTGCGCCCTGTCCGTCGAGGCGATCGCGCTGTTCGCCTTCGGAATTTATTGGGCTCGGCGGACCGCCCGGGAGCCATGACGATGGCAACCGATGTCGCGCGCAGGGAGCAGCCGCACCGGGGACGCGTGCTCCCCGCGTGGGCCTGGATCGGGTGGCGGTGGGTGTGGCGCAGCCCTGCCGCCGCGATCGTGCCGCTCCTCCAGCCGTTCTTCTTCCTGTACTTCCTACATCTCATCGCGCCGGAGAGCTACTTCCCGCTTCAAGTGGCGGGCGCCATGCTGTTTTCGACCCAGAACATCGGCAGCTGGTGCCTGTCCGATTCCGCTGTGTTCCGTATCGAACTGCGGCTCCAGGACATCTTCGTCGCGTCGCCGCATGACAAACTCCACTATTTGTTCGGCGTCGCGTTCTCGAACCTCATCCCCGCCGCGCCGGCGCTCATCGCGCTCGCGGTGATTCTGGCGATGGTCACCCACGTTACCGTCGTCGGGTGGATCGTCCTCGTCGCGTGCATCCTGACGGTTTGGGTGTTGTATTCCGCCATCGGCATCGCGGTATCGAGCCGGCTGCGAAGCCAACGGGAGGTGTGGCCCGTTGGCAACCTAATCTTCACGCTCCTCGGGATCCTGTCACCGCTGTACTATCCGCTCTCGAAGCTCCCGCCGGTCTGGCGGGAACTCGCCCAACTGTTGCCCGCCACCTACGCGGCGCTGCTCGTCCAAGGCACACTCGACCTCGATCCGAGCGCCGCAGGGAACCTCGCGGTCGATGCCGGCTTGCTCGTCCTCTCGACGGCCGTCGGGCTCGTCGTTGCTTGGCGACTGTACCAATGGCGGGAGAGGTGACGCGTGTGGGCGACTCCGCCATGCTACGCTTCCTTAGCCAGCTTTGTCACGGCGGTCGCAATCGCCGTCCCGACCTCGCTGCACTTTGCGGTTCCGCCGAGATCGTACGTCAGGGTCTTCCCCGTCTTGAGGACCGTTTCGACAGCCCTCTCGACGACGGCGGCGGCGTCGCGCAACGCCTTGTCTCGCTTCCGCCTGCCGAGCCAATCGAGCAGCAGGTGGACCGCGAGGACCATCGCGATCGGATTCACTTCATCCTTGCCAGCGTGCTTCGGGGCGCTCCCGTGGATCGGCTCGAACATCGCGTGATCGTCGCCGATGTTCGCTCCCGCGGCCATGCCGAGGCCCCCTTGGAGGACCGCGGCGAGATCGGTCGCGATGTCCCCGAACACGTTCGTCGTCACGGCCACGTCGTAGGCCTCCGGGGACCGGAGGAGCCACTGCTGGAACGCGTCGATGTAGGCGTAGTCTTTCTGGATCGTCGGATAGCGGGCGGCGACCTCGTCGTAGACTTGGCGGAAGAGCTTGCACCCCGCCGTGACGTTTGACTTGTCCACGCACGTCACCCGCCGCTTCTGATCCGACGGCGCTCCATTCCGTTGCTTCGAGAGCTCGAACGCGAATCGGATCACGCGCTCGGCCCCTTTCCGCGTGATCACGCGGCTGTCTACCGCGAGTTCCTTGACGCCGCCGCGGTCCAGGAAGCCCCTCGTCGGCGTGTAGAGCCCCTCCGTATTTTCCCGGACGATGACAAAGTCCACCTTCCCCGGTTCCCACACCTGTTTGAACGCGTCGTGGATCTTGTGTCGAACGTTCGGATAGAGCTTCGTCGGGCGCACGTTCGCGTACAGGTCCAATCCGAACCGAAGACCGAAGACCACGCTGACGCCCGCGATCTCACCGTTCGGGAGGACCGCCTCCGGCAGCCCGACGGCTCCGAGTAAGATCGCGTCCGCGGCCTTGCACGACTCGAACGCGCCATCCGGCCATTCCTCACCCGTATCGAGGTAGTGCTGTCCTCCGCACGGGAAGGGGACCAGATCGAATGAGAGGCCGTACACCGTCCCGACGGCCTTCAGGACTTTGACGCCCTCCCGGACCACCTCGGGCCCGACGCCATCCCCCGCTAGGACGACGATTTTGAAGGCCATCGAGCGGCCGGAAGGGGATGGCGAGCATAAGGATTCGGAGGCCAGCGCGGGAGAGAGCGAACACCTCATCGGTTAACCTTGTTTAAGGTTAATCCAACCGCCGATTCGGCTGGGTCGCGATGGCCTTTTCCGGAGGAGATCCGTGCCACAACCCAATGCCCGACCTGCCGCCTCCGTCGCTCCCACCGAATCTCCCAGTTCCACTCGACGACGGGGCTTGCGATCATCTCGCCGGAGCCCGCCTCCCGTCCGTTGCGTTGCGTTCCACGGCGGGCCGATCCGTCAAGCTTTCCGACGTGCGCGGGACCCTGGTCGTGTTCGTGTATCCGCACACCGGGCGGCCCGACACCCCGACGCCGAAGGAGTGGGACCTGATCCCGGGGGCTCGAGGGTGCACGCCCGAAGCGTGCGCATACCGAGACCTTCACGAGGATCTGCGAGGGCTCGGCGCGAAGGTGTACGGCGTCAGCATCGACCCGCCGGAGTGGCAACGGGAGGCGGTCGAGCGGCTCCACCTCCCGTTCGAACTCCTCAGCGACCAGGATCGATCGTGGTCCAGACCCCTCCGCCTGCCGACCTTTACGTTCCAGACTCAGATCTTCTTGAAGCGACTCACGCTCGTCCTGGAGGGAAATCGCGTGAGCAAGGTGTTCTACCCTGTCTTTCCGCCGGACCGGAGTGCGGCGGACGTGATCAAGTTCCTCGCTTCGGAGCCGCGGACGGTCAGGTGAGAGGCTACGACGATTTCTGTGCGAGCTCCTTCCGAAGCTTCGGAACAAGCCCTCCCGCCTCGAGGATTTCCAGCACATTCGGCGGCAGCGCGGTGAATCTCACCATCTCGCCCGATGGAAGGCGGACCTCTCCGCTCGCCAGATCGAGCTCGATCCCATCACCCGGCTTCACATGCTCCCGGAGGCCCACGCACTCAATCACGGGGAAGCCCAAGTTGATTGCGTTGCGGAAGAAAATTCGGGCGAACGAGTTCGCGATGATCGCGGAGATGCCGAGGGTCCTCAGCGCAATCGGGGCTTGCTCCCGGCTCGAGCCGCATCCGAAGTTCGCTCCCGCGACGATGAGGTCGCCGGGCTGCACCTTCTTCGCCCACGTCGGGTCGACGGCTTCGAACGCGTGTTCGGCGAAGACCTTCGGATCCGTCGTGCCGAGGTACTTGCCCGCGATGATGTGGTCGGTGGAGATGTCATCGCCAAACGTCCACACGCGACCCTTGAAACGGGTCTGCATGGTCAGACCTTCCGCGGGTCCGTGATCTCCCCGCGGATCGCCGACGCGGCCACGGTCCACGGGCTCGCGAGGTACACCTGGGCCTGCGGCGATCCCATGCGGCCGGGATAGTTCCGATTCGTTGAGGAGATGCACACCTCGTCGCCCGCCAACACCCCGAGGTGGCCGCCAAAACACGGTCCACAGGTCGACGAGGTGAACGTCGCGCCGGCATCCAAGAACACCTCGACGAGGCCCTCCTTGAGTGCCTGGCGGTAGATGATCTGGGACGCGGGCGTGATCTGGAACCGCACCCCGGGGGCCACCTTCTCCCCCCGAAGGAGGTCCGCGGCGATTCGAAGATCCTCGATTCGCGCATTCGTGCAGGAGCCGAGGAACGCGACATCGATCTTCGTCCCTTCGACGTCCTCGACGGGCTTGAGGTTCGCCGGGTTCGACGGGCACGCGACCTGCGGGCCCATCCCGTCGACATCGAATGCGAACGTCTTCGCGAAGGAGGCATCCTCGTCCGAGTCGATGGGCTGGAACGGCACACCCGCATGGGCCAGGTACTTCTTCGTGATCGAGTCCGCCTCGATCATGCCGACCTTCGCCCCCATCTCCGTCGTCATATTGCACAGGACAAACCGCTCATTCATCGGGAGCGCTTTCACCATGGGACCGGTGAACTCGACCGCCGCGTAGCGTGCGCCGTCATCCCCCGTCGTTCCGATCACCTTGAGGATCACGTCCTTCGCGCCGGTGCGCTCCGCGAGTTTCCCGCGGATCTCCACGCGGATCGTCTCGGGCACCCGGAGCCACAACCGGCCGGTCGCCATCACGGCCGCCGTGTCCGTCGCCCCGATTCCCGCCGCGAACGCGCCGACCGCCCCGACCATGTTCGTGTGGCTGTCGCTCCCGATCACGAGATCCCAGGGATGGGCGTAGCCCCGCTCCGCGATGAGCTGGTGGACGATGCCATGGTCCCCGACGTCGTGGAAGCGCCGGATCCCCTGCTTGTGGCAGAAGTCGCGGATCGTCTGATGCATCTTCGCGATCTCGGGCGTCGGCGGGGGAACCCAGTGGTCCAGCGTGACGACGATCTTCTCCGGATCCCAGACTTTCATCGTGCCGATCTCGTTGAAGGGCATCAGGGCCATCGCGAGCATCTCGTGCATGTAGAGCAGGTCGACGTCCCCGTCGACAATCTGCCCGGGATGGACGGACTCGGCGTGGCTCGCCCGCGCCAGGATCTTCTCCGACATCGTCTGGCCCGTCATGGGACCGGCGGGAAGCACAGGTACGGGACGACCTATAAACATGGCCATCGACGGACCCAAGGTTTTACCCGACGGCCGTGATGCCCCCGCGAATGGCGACGAGTTCCACGCGGAGCGGGGCCTTCGCGATGCTCTGTATCATCTGGGGATCCACGTGGCTCGCGATCCGGATCGGCCTGGAGGGCGCGCCGCCGTTCTTGTCCGCCTCCCTGCGCTTTGCCGTCGCCTCGGTCGTGCTCGTCCTCCTGGGGGTCGTGTTCCGATCGAAGTGGCCGCAGAACCGGACCGAGTGGGCGCTCGTCGGATTCGTCGGCGTGGTCCTGTTCACCGCCGACTACGGACTCATCTACTGGGGCGAGAACAACGGGGTCGAGAGCGGTCTCTCTGCAATCCTGTTCGCAACCTTTCCCCTTCAGACGGCCCTCGTGGCGAACGCCTACCTGAAAGCGGAACGCTTCACGGCGCAGAAACTGCTCGGGATCGGCGTGGGCTTTGGCGGCGTCGTCCTGATCTTTCGCAGCCAACTCGGGACGGCGGGCCTCGAGAAAGTGTTCCCCATGCTCTCGATCGTCCTCGCCGCGACGTGCGCCGCGTTTGCGACAGTGGCCGTGAAACGGTGGGGCCACGACACGGAACCGATCAGTTTCAACGCGGCGGCAATGACCGTTGGTGCTGCGGGCTTGGCCACCGTCTCGCTCATCACGCGCGAGCCCTGGGGAATTCCGACGTGGCCGCAGGGCCTCGGGGCGATTCTCTACCTCGCGATCGCCGGGTCCGTCGTCACGTTTGTCGCGTGGCAGTGGCTCCTGAAGGAAATGCAGGCGACCACCCTCTCCTACATTGCCCTGATCATCCCGATCGTGGCGGTCTTGCTCGGCGCCACGCTTGGCAACGAGACGTTCGACGTGATCGACCTCGGGGGCGCCGCGATTGTCCTCCTCGGCATCTACGTCTCGACATCCCGCCGCGCGGCCGCTTTCGCCCGCGCCGCAATCGGCCAAGCTCTCCCCGACCCCGATCCCGCGAATCCACCGGGCCGAAAGACTTGAGGCAAATCACTTCGTCGCGGTCTTCGGGGCGGCCAAGCCCGCCTTGCGTGCGAGCGTCCAGAACTCGTCGTCGGTCACGCCGCGCCGCCGCTCCGCCCGCTCTCGGAACGAGACGACGAAGGCCTGCTGGTCGCCCTTCGATCGCGCCTCCGCGAAGTCTTTGATGAGCTGCACGAGCGTCGCGACTTGCTCCGGCGTCGCCTCGACGCCGCGGCCGCGAAGCTTTTCGGCGACCGCGAGCGACCCGGTGTGCTTGCCGAACACGAACGTGCGCTGCCGCCCGATTGTCTCCGGCTGAATCGGCTCGTACGTCGCGGTGTGCCGGATCACCCCGTGGGCGTGGATCCCCGACTCGTGGGCGAACGCGTTGTGGCCGACGAGCGGCTTGTGCATCCCGACCGGGATTCCGCTGAGCATCTCGACGAGCTGCGACACCTCGAAGATCCGAGAGATGTCGATGCCCGTATCGTAGCCGTACAACGCCTCGAGCGCCAAGACGAGTTCCTCGAAACTCGCGTTCCCCGAGCGTTCGCCGAGGCCATTCACGCAGGTGTGCGGAACCGCGACGCCCGCCTCGACCGCCGCGAGGCTGTTCGCGACCGCGAGGCCGAAGTCGTTGTGGCCGTGGAACGACAGCTCCGTCGGCTTGAGGCGCTTCCTCAGTTGCCCGAAGAACCACGTGATCCCGGGCGGCGTCATCACCCCGACCGTGTCGCAGACGACCGCGCGGTGGGCGCCCGCCTCCGTGCAGGCGTCGTACAGGTCCACGACGAACCCGAGGTCCGCGCGGAACGTGTCCTCGGTGACGAACGACACCGCAACGCCGTGGGAGACGGCGTATTCCGTCTCGCGGACCGCGGCCTCCTTGACCTGTTCACGGGTCATCGCGAGCTTGTGCTTGATGTGCAGGTCGGACCCGGCGGTGAAAAGCGCGATCTCGTCGACGTCGCACGCGAGGCACGCATCGACGTCTTTCCGGACCGTCCGAGCCGCGCCCATGACCGTCGCCTCGAGCCCCGCGCCCGCGACCATCCGGACGGCGCGGGCTTCTTCCTTCGAGACGACCGGGATCCCGACGTCGATGATCGGGAGGTGAATCTCATCCAACAGGGTCGCAATCCGCAGCTTCTCCTCCGGCGTGTACGCGACCCCGGGCGTCTGCTCGCCGTCCCGCAACGTCTCCTCCCAGATCCGGATGCCTTTCGGGACGCGGGCCGCCAGGCCGGCCTCGATGAGGTAGTTGTGGATCAGCGATTCTTCCGGAATCGTCGCTCCCCCGCGTGATCCACCGTGGTAAGGCCGGCGACGGCTTGAAGTCACGCGTCGTCGGCTTTATCGGCGCACCGGCCGTTCGTACGGCCGTGCCGCGCCCGATCAAATCGGGCCTCGAGTTCGAGGCCGCGTTCCCGGTGAAGGGACGAGTCCTCGAGGTGATCCTGTGCCCGGATTGCGAAGCGGAAGGATACATCCGGATGCGCGTCGCGAAGGATCCGAAGAAAGGATGGTCGTACGACCCGAAAGACACCAAGAGCTTCGTGGACATCTACGGCCTCGACCCGAGAGACTCGTACCTCAAGGTCCGCGCCGGCGAGTGGGCGGAAGGCCGCGTGGTCGCCTTCGGGTACTTGAAGCGCGTCCGGGCCCGGAGGATCGAGATGGGGGGACCCGTCCTCCAGAGCGGGGCACGGCTCGTCGGCGCGGTCCACGTGAACGGGACCGTGGAGATCGACTTCGGCCTGTTTCAAGCTCGTCTGGCGTTCGAGGGAGAAGAGCAGCGCCGCAAGATCTTGAAGGATGCGGGCCTCAAGGACGGATCGTTCGCCGCGACGGATGTCGGCGTCGACATTGAGCTGAAGCGGTGGGGTCCGAAAGACTCGATCCTTCGGAGATCGTGAATCACTTCTTGTCCCGGAGCTTCTGCATCGCGGCCTTGTAGTCGTCCGACCACAGGAGCTGAACCGCATGCTGGGACTCGAGGAGGAACCGGTTCCGGTACGGCTTCTCGTCGCCCTCCGTGAGCGCCCGCTTGATCGCTTTCACGGCGGCCCTCGGTTTCGCGGCGAACGTGGCCGCAAGAGCCTTCGCCTGGTCGACCGCCACGCCGGGCGCCGCGAGATGGTCCACGATCCCGAGTCGTAGCGCGTCGATCGCCTTCACCTCCTTCCCGCTCCCGAGGATTTCCAGGGCTCTCGATCGGCCGATGAGCTTCGAAAGCCGGCCGGTCGCTCCATGGCTCGGCATCCATCCGACGTCGACCTCCGGGAACGAGAACGTCGCGGTCTCATCCGCGATCCGGATGTCGCATGCCAGCGCCAGCTCCGCCCCAGCCCCGCGGGCCACGCCGGCGATCGCGGCGATCGTCGGCTTCGTGAGATGCTCGAAGGCCCAAAACGCGTCTTGCCCGCGGCTGACCTCATCCTGTGCCGCTTTCGGCGAAAGCCGGGACCACTCGCGCATGTCAAGCCCCGCGGAAAAGTGGGCCGGTCCCTCTCCCGTCACCACCGCCGACCGGACCGAATCATCTTTCTCGAGTTCGGCGACGAGGGCCGCGAGGTCCGCCACCATGGAAAGGGTCAGGAGATTTCGCGGCGGATTGTCGATCCGCAACAATGCGACGGCTTCCGCTCGGTCGACTCGGAAGCGTGGCGCCGGAGGCATCGAGCCACCATGGGCTCCTTCGGCGCATAATCGTTTGGGCCTCCAGTACCTTTTTCGTCCTCGGCGGCGTTATCTCGGGCGTGCAGGGGGAGGCGACCCTCGCGAGGCCGTGGCTCGGTAGCTGGCCCGAGGGCGTGCCAACCTCCCTCACGTATCCGGACATCTCCGTCGGGGAGCTGCTCCGGCGCGCCGCGAAGAAGTTCGCGACCCGACCGGCGGTCACGTTCTACGGGAAGTCCCTTTCGTACGGCGAACTCGACGCCGCAATCGACCGGTTCGCCGCCGGTCTGCGAATGATTGGGATTCGCGGCGGAGACCGCGTTTCCCTGGTGCTCCCGAACACGCCCCACTTCATCATCGCCTTTTTCGCGGTCCTCCGTGCGGGAGGGGTCGTCGTCCAGACGAACCCCACGTACACCCCGCGGGAGCTCGCGATTCTCTGGAGCGATGCGGGCGTGGACACGATCGTGACGCTCGATCTGTTCTGGCACAGCGTCTCGAAGGCCATGGCGGAGGTCGGCGTCAAACGCGTCGTCGTGTGCGACGTCGCCGAGTTCCTCAAGACGCCATTGCGTCAGCTGTACCCGATCAAGAAGCGGCGGGACCTGAAGAAGCAAGCGCACTGGCCCCTCGTGATCCCGCACGACAAGGGCGTCCATCGATTCGCGGACCTCGCCGCGACGCCTGCGAATCCGAGCGAGGACGTGCGGAGCCGCCCCGATGACGTTGCCGTGCTGCAGTACACGGGCGGCACCACGGGAACTCCGAAAGGCGCGATGCTCACCCACCGCAACCTCGTCGCGAACGCGACGCAGACGGCGGCGTGGTTTCCCGCGGGCGCGCAGGGGTCCGAGCGGGTGCTCGGCGCGATTCCCCTGTTCCACGTGTACGGGCTCACCGCGGTCATGCTCTTCTCAATCGTCATGGGGAACGAGATGGTCCTCTACCCGAACCCACGGGAGATCGACCAGATCCTCAAGCTGATCAACAAGACGAGACCCGGCATCTTCCCCGGCGTCCCGACGATGTACATCGCCATCCTGCGCAATCCGAACCTCGCGAAGTACGATCTGCGCTCGATCCGCGCGTGCATCTCCGGAGCCGCGCCGCTCCCGAACGAAGTGCGGAAGCAATTCGAGGCGGCGACGGGAGGTCGCCTCGTCGAGGGGTACGGGCTCACGGAGGCGTCGCCGGTCACGCACTGCAATCCGCTCAGCGGCACCGTGAAGGAGTGCATCGGGATTCCGTTCCCAGATACGGACGCGAAAATCGTTGACGCGGACGACCCGGGAAAGGATTTGCCGCAGGGCCAAGTCGGCGAGCTCGCGGTCCGCGGCCCGCAAGTCATGAAAGGGTACTGGAACAAGCCGGACGAGACCGCGACGGTCCTCCGCGACGGGTGGCTTTTGACCGGCGACATCGCGAAGATGGACGCCGATGGCTACTTTTACATCGTCGACCGGAAGAAGGACATGATCCTTTGTTCCGGATACAACGTCTATCCGCGGGAGGTCGAGGAGGTGCTGTTCATGCACCCCGCGGTCGCCCAGGCCGCCGCCATTGGCGTGCCGGACCCCTACCGCGGCGAGACCGTGAAGGCGTTCGTCGTGCTGAAGGCCGGAACGACCGCGACGGAGAGCGAAGTCATCGCCTTCTGCAAGGAACGCCTCGCGCCGTTCAAGGTCCCAAAGGCCATCGAGTTCGCGACGGACCTTCCGATGTCCCTTGTCGGGAAGGTCTTGCGCCGACAACTGCGGGAGCGGGAACTCGCCAAAGCGAAGCCCACCGCATAGGCTCGCTCACCCCAATCGGGATGAGGTGGAGCTGAGACGGACCTCGGTCCCACCGGAGGGTCGTCAGGCCCTGGCAAACGCGACCGCGACCTCGGGGGCGTCGAGGAAGCGGCGGAGCTCCTCAGCCTCGTCCCGGATGGCCGCTCGATCCGCCGAGCGAAGCGTCTGGAACGCCTCGACGCGAATCTCGAGCCGCCGACGCTTCCGACTGTAGGACCATACACCCGCAACGCGGCCGTCGATGAGGACCACCGGCGAAAGCCACCCTTGTGGACGGTACACGCGCTTGTAGTGAGCCGCGTCGACGAGGTGGCTCTTGTCCTTCACACCTAAGAGGAACGAATCGAAATTCGGCAAAAGGCGGACCACCGTCGATTCGAGCTTCGCGCGCTTCAGTGCGGGCACGTCGTCGCGAAGCACCCACCCGACCTGTCTCCCGATGTTGACCGGTGCCAGCTCCACCTCGAGGTGCCCCCAAATCCCGCGGGCGTCGGCGGCCGTCATGTACGTCCAG
>VBME01000075.1 GCA_005878995.1 Methanobacteriota archaeon
GTGGCCGCCGCAGGCCCGTTGGGAGAGACCATCGTCTATCGAGAGTTCACGACGAGCTGGAGCTCGTCTTCCACATACCCGTGCGGTACGTCGGGGAAGAGCGACTATTGGTTGTCCTTGAAACCGAATCCCGTCTCCACGACGGACGAGATGATCCTCCTCATTGGCCAGACCTCGAGCCCCGTCAGCACCTGCTATTGGAGCGGAAGCGGGTGGTCGAACTTCGTGACCCACGACGCTGCGAGCGACAGTTGGACCACCCGGTCCGAGGACTTCGCCTGGGAGAGCACCGGAAGCAGAGGCCTCCTCGTTTGGGGGACGACCGGAGGACAGATCACGTACCGCACGTTCACCGCGCCGAACACATGGGGGACGATCACGAATGTGACGATGGGCACGACCGTCCATTACTGGGTCACCCTGCGCACGAACCCGCTCCCACAGCCTGGAAGGCCGAAAATCCTGGGCGCGGTCTTGGACTTGAATGACGACCTAGGTGCGATTACCTGGGACGGAAGCGCGTTTACGGTCGTCGGCGCGAACTCGTTCACCGCGGATACGGGCAGTCAAACCTATGAGAACTTCGACTTGGAGTACCGGCCTGCGGTCGGCGGCGGCGGCTCTGTGTATTATAAGAACAAGGCGGCCGGCACGTGGCGGGCCACGGTCTCATGGGGCACGACGTACACGGGCCTTTCCGTGGACGTCTCGCCCCAGACCAACTTCGTGAGCCTCGCTCGGTACTACGACGCCGGGACGAACGAGATCCAGTATACGGTCTGCAAGACCCTCGCCTCGAACCAGTGCGATGCCGCCTCGGAGTTCAAGAAGGCGGACAATTCGACCGGATACGACACGGTCGCGACCGGAGTCGAGTCGGGCTCGTACCCGTCCCTCGCGACGACATGGGACGGGAGCGGGGACTTGTGGGTCGCGTACGCGAAGGATGTCAATGGGACGACCCGGGCGATCTACGCGCGGTTCCTCGACTATCCGAGCGGAGCATGGGCGGCCGCGGAGACCGTCGACTCTCTCGCCGGGACCATCTTCACGCATCCGTCGATCGGCATCGACAAGAACAACAACGTGCACGCCCTGTATGTCTCGACATCGGGGCCGCAGTTGTACTACAAGATGCGGTCCGGCGGCACATGGGATCCACTGCGGACGCCCGTAGACGCATCTTCGGACTCTCCGTCAATCATGGTCCGAGCACCGAACGACGCGTCATATGGGGTGGACGCCGGCGGGCTGTATTGGAAGGGCTCGACCTCCCAGACGTATTTCTATCACATCCCCGAGTTCGAAGAGGTAATCCTGCCCATTGCGGGCTCGATCCTCGTGGCGTTGTTCCTCAGGCGGCGCACCCGGTCCGCGCGAAGGGATGCCGCCGCTTCGTGATTCCCTGAGACACGCCGTACCCGGGGGATTGTCCCTCGGCAATAACAGGTCGTGTCACGGCCAAGCGGACGCTCACTCGACGCCCTGACCCTTGCCGAGGGATTGTTGGACCTCGCGTTGTCCCCCTGTCACGGAGCGCCTCGAACGCGAGGCTATCGAGGAGGGACCCATGCGACGCCCTCTCCAGGCTTGCACCGCGCATCACGGGTCCGCGCGGCCTTACGCTGGAGCGAAGGATGGAGGAGGGACGACCCGGGCGATCTACGCGCGGTTCCTCGACTATCCGAGCGGAGCATGGGCGGCCGCGGAGACCGTCGACTCTCTCGCCGGGACCATCTTCACGCATCCGTCGATCGGCATCGACAAGAACAACAACGTGCACGCCCTGTATGTCTCGACATCGGGGCCGCAGTTGTACTACAAGATGCGGTCCGGCGGCACATGGGATCCACTGCGGACGCCCGTAGACGCATCTTCGGACTCTCCGTCAATCATGGTCCGAGCACCGAACGACGCGTCATATGGGGTGGACGCCGGCGGGCTGTATTGGAAGGGCTCGACCTCCCAGACGTATTTCTATCACATCCCCGAGTTCGAAGAGGTAATCCTGCCCATTGCGGGCTCGATCCTCGTGGCGTTGTTCCTCAGGCGGCGCACCCGGTCCGCGCGAAGGGATGCCGCCGCTTCGTGATTCCCTGAGACACGCCGTACCCGGGGGATTGTCCCTCGGCAATAACAGGTCGTGTCACGGCCAAGCGGACGCTCACTCGACGCCCTGACCCTTGCCGAGGGATTGTTGGACCTCGCGTTGTCCCCCTGTCACGGAGCGCCTCGAACGCGAGGCTATCGAGGAGGGACCCATGCGACGCCCTCTCCAGGCTTGCACCGCGCATCACGGGTCCGCGCGGCCTTACGCTGGAGCGAAGGATGGAGGAGTCCTGCAACGATAAACGTTCGCATCCTCGCCGCACGTTTATCTAGGCCCGGACGGTTTCATCGCTCCCGACCGCGAGATTCCATGGACGAGCTGCGCGACGCCATCGCCCTCCTCTTCAAACGCAAGGGCCGCGATGAGCTGAGCGAGCGCGAGTTCGTCCTCTCCGCGTCGATGGACCTCCGGTGGTTCCCTCCGCGCGACGCACAGCGACTGTTGCAGCTCGGCCTCGAGACGAAACTCCTGGAGTCCCGCGGCGGCTCGATCCGCCCCGCATTCGACGTGTCCGCGATTGAGGTTCCTCGCGACTACGTCCCGACCGCGGAGATCCTCGAGACGGCCACCCCCGTCTCGGAGGATGTCTTCCTCCGGATCGTGGACGCGATCGCCGCGAAAAGCGGGACCGACCGGAAGGCCGCGATCGCGGTGGTGAACGCGGTCCAGGAGCGAATGGACGTCGAGCTTGAGGTCGCGGCCCTCGTCGCGGCCCACCAGATCGGGGTCGACGTGAAGCCGATCCTGGGCGCGGTTAAGGCGAGGCTCGGCGTGCCGTGATCAAGGCCGGTCCTCGCGCCTCTTGATCAAGTCGCCGAGGGTGACTCCGCCGCCCGCCGCCTGTTTCTTGACCGCGACGGGCTCGACCGGTTCCTTCAAACGGATCCCGAGCTCCCTCTCGAGCTTTCGGACGAGGCCATCGCCCGGACTCATCCCGCCGGATTCCAGCTTTGCAATCACGCTCGCCTTCTCGTTGATTTTCGCGCCGAGGTCCGCCTGTTTCCATCCGCGCGCTTCGCGGGCCTTCCGAATCCGCTGCGGGAAGTCCTCCGCCAGCTCGAGTTCGCCGGCTTGGGTGTAGACGTCTTTCGGGGTCATCCGCCGCTGGCGCAGTTCGAGGCGCTGGGCGATGACGGGGGGCATCGTGCTCTGGCGCACCGCCGGGGAGGAGACCTCGTCTCCGAACCGCGCGCAGTCCCCGCACACGGCGAGAATCGTCGCCTCGATGGCGACATTCTTAAGGCGCGGAACGTCCGCGCCACACAATTCGCAGATCACGAATCGGGCCCGCAAAGGCTAAATAAAAAGCGCCGAGTATATAGCCTTCGTCTTTCCGCCCACCCACCGGATGATCCCATGGACGATAACCAGATTCGCGAGTTCTCGGAGAAAATGTCGGAGCGGATTGCCTCGTTGGAGGACCGCAACGACAAGCTGTTGGAGACCGCCCGGCGGGCGGAGGGCGAGAAGCGGTACGTCGAGACCGAGCTCGGCCGCCTCCAGAAAGAGATTCGCCGGCTCAAGCAGGAGCTCGACCGGCTCAAGAGTCCGCCGTTGATCATCGGGAACATCCGCGACATCCTCGCGGATGGCCGCGTCGTGGTGAAGTCGTCCACCGGGCCCGATTTCATCGTCAACGCGGCGGACTACATCGCGAAAGAGAACCTGGTCGTCGGCGCGCGGGTCGCGTTGAACAAGCAGACGCTCGCGGTGATGGGCGTGCTGCCGCCGTCGCTCGATCCGGTCGTCACGGGCGCGGAGATCATCGAGAAGCCCCCCGTCACGTACGAAGACGTCGGCGGCCTCGAAATCCAGATGCGCGAGTTGCGCGAGGCCGTGGAGGATCCGCTGCTGAAACCGGACCTGTACCGGAAGGTTGGCATCGAGCCGCCGAAAGGCGTGCTCCTGGTCGGGCCACCGGGCACCGGGAAGACGCTCCTCGCCAAGGCCGTCGCGAACCGCACGCAGGCCACGTTCATCCGGTTCGTCGGATCCGAGCTCGTCCAGAAGTACATCGGCGAGGGCGCGCGGCTCGTCCGTGAGCTGTTCCAGCTCGCTCGGGAGAAGGCTCCTTCGATCGTGTTCATCGACGAGCTCGACTCGGTCGGCGCGAAGCGCCTCGAGATCGCGACGTCCGGGGACCGGGAGGTCCAGCGGACCCTGATGCAGCTCCTCGCGGAGCTGGACGGGTTCAACCCGCTGGGAGAGGTCAAGATCATCGGGGCGACGAACCGGCCGGACATCCTCGACGAGGCACTCCTTCGCCCGGGTCGATTCGACCGGATTATCGACATTCCTTTGCCCAGCTTCGAATCCCGGATGACGATCTTCAAGATTCATACGCGGAAGATGAGCCTCGCGTCCGAAGTCGACTACGGCGTGCTGGCGGCCCGATGCGAAGGCACGACCGGCGCCGACATCCATGCGATGTGCACGGAGGCGGGGATGTTCGCGATCCGGGAGGACCGCGAAGTCGTGACGATGACGGACTTCGAGCGCGCGGTCGACAAAGTCCTCGGCGAAAGCCCGGTCCGCTCCGTTGATTCGTCCGGCGCGATGTACGCGTGAGTTCGGGTTTCGTACGCGTCATTCCTAAATAGGTCGCCGACTCCTGTACAGGTCCGTCGTTCGGCGAAGGTGCTGCATTGGCCAAGACGGATCGCTGCCCCATCTGCAATGTGGTGGTGAAGCCGGAGAATCTCATCCGTCACCTGAACGACATTCATCCGCGCCATCCGGACGTCCCTGCACTCCGCGAAAAGCTGAAGGCGGAGCCCGGGCGCGTCGCATCCAGGAAGACCGTGCGACCGTTGCGCCTCCGGAGACTCCACGTGCTGATCATCGTCCTGATCGTCGCTGCGGGTGCGGGCGGGTATTATGTGCTCTCCCAGCCCCCGGGCGCGTCGAACATCGTCGCCTCTTGCGGCTTGGAAGGGACCGTCGTCCACTATCACCCGCTTCTCGTCATTAATGACCACGGCGTGCAGAAACCGTTGCCATATGCTTCGGGTCAACCGGGGGACGTCGGCTACATCGACCAGCCGGGCTACACGAACCCGAAATACTACTGTCCCGCTGGCCAGTATCACTGGCTCCACACGCACGACGGCTCCGGGATCATCCACCTGGAGCTCCCACAGACGGTATCGACCACTCCGACCCTGGGAGATTTCTTCACGATCTGGGGCGAGCCCCTCGGGCCTTCCCAGGTCTGGAACGTTCTGGGACAGGTGCACGCGACGATGTACAATAGCGACACGCAGACCCCCACGGACTTCTCATCGAACCCCGCGGGAATGCCGCTGTACGAGCCCCTGGCGGGGCCGCAGGGCAACGCCTACCTGATCCCGCAGAGCCTGATCTTCAACGGCGCGTACGGATCGGGGGCTTCCAGCGGCCGGTTCTCCGGCGAAATCATCTGGTTGAACGTCACGGCCTAGCTCGGACCCGCGACTTCGAGCCGAGCACCATAATCTTTATGGCGACTCCTAGGTTAGCTCGGCTCCGCATGGCCCGCCCCCTCCGCCGGGACGACGAGGGCGTGAGTACCCTCGCATCGTTCATCGGCGTGATCATCCTCGTGATTGCGATCCTCGGGGTGTACTATGGGTACGTCGTCCCGAAGTTCGGGGCGCCCCCGCTGCGCTCCCAGAGCGGCGACCAGGTGCAGGTCGACTACATCGGCACGTTCTCCGACACGGGGCTTGTGTTCGACACGAGCCTGAAGTCCGTCGCGACGGACAACGCCACGTACGCGAAGGCATTCATGTTCAGCTGGCATGCGTGGCAGCCCCTCCCGGTGACGATCGGATCGGGGGGCGTCGTAAAAGGGTTCGACCTCGGCATCCAAGGTCTCGCCGTCGGCGACTCGAAGGCGATCGTCGTGCCGCCGTCTCTTGGCTACGGGGCCGCGGACCCGACGAAATTTGTCGTGAAACCCCTGTTCGAATCCGTGCCCGTTCGGGTGACCATGAGCACGACCGACTTCGCCGCCACATACCGGACGTCCCCGGTCTCGGGAATGAACGTGACGGACCCGTTCTGGGGCTGGACCCAGACCGTCAGCGTGGCGGGGAGCATCGTGACGTTGACGAACAGCCCCGTGCCCGGGGAGTTGGTCCGGCCATACGGGGCCTGGAACGCGGAGGTCCTCTCGATTGACGATGCCGCGAACGGAGGGCAAGGGGTCATCCTAGTCCACCACCGGCTCGACCCGACGATGATCGACCGGGTTGGCGAGAAAAGCGCCGGAAAGGTCGTTTTCGTGCTGACTTCGG
>VBME01000076.1 GCA_005878995.1 Methanobacteriota archaeon
AGGATCCCGTCGGCGAGGAAATCTTCCCCCCATTGCGCGAGGCGCGTCGACCCGAACGGCTGTTCCGCGATCAGGAACGTCGTCAGGCCGAGCTCCTTGATCGAGGAGAGGAAGTGGAACATCTCGCGTCGGGGCGCCTTGATCTCCGAGAGCGCGTACAACGCCTCGAGGCTGTCAAGGGCGAGCACGTTGTAGCCGCTCGCGCTGACGGCCTCCTTGATGATCTCGAAGAGGATCATGAACCAGTCCTTCGCCGCCTCCGCCCGGTGCAGGCCGCGGCGGAGTTGCCCCATGTCCAAGATGTACACGCTCGACTCGTGGAGGTTCTTCATCCCCATCCGCGCGGCGCCGGCTTTCAGGCTGTCCATGTCCTGCTCCAGGCTGACGTACAGCGACTTGACGCCGTTCGCGCGGGCGTTCTCGTGCATGACCCAGAGGATGAGGGAGGTCTTCATCGTCCCCGGCGTGCCGGCGACGAGGACCGTGCTCCCTTTCGGGATGCCGCCGCCGAGGGCGCGGTCGAGCCCATCGACGTACGTCTGGAGAAGGGGGACCTCGACGTCCATTTCAGGCGGACGACGAAGTCCTCGTTATAAAGTGATGGCGTCCTCGTTATCGAGGGAGATATTCACCGGTGACAAGAAGTCGGCCGCCACGCTCAATCGCGCGGGAACGCTTTTGTAGCCGCGACCCCTTGCGCCCCGCGAAGGGATGGCCAAGCGGGACGAGGCGGCCCTCAAGCTGCTCCGCTGGGAGCTCCAGGGCTACGGCAAGATCGTCATGGAGGCGATGTTGCGCCACCCCGACAAGAACTTGGCCGAGGCCGTCGACCTAATCGAGCAGGAGGTCCCGGATCTGTCCCCGAGTGACCCGCATTCCGAGATGCCCGCGCCGGTCGCGGCGCGGCCCCGCGCCTCCTCGGAACTCGACGCGTTGGGCCAGGAGTTCCAGACGTTCCGGCACCTCCTCCACCCGAAGGAGGCGAAAGAGGTGGAGGCGACCCTCCGGGAGCTCGCCCGCTCCCAGGACCGGGAGGCGATGGTCGCCCTCCGCCGACGGCTCCGGGCGCTCTCCCTCCAGGCCGCGTTCTGGTCCGAGCTCGCGGCGGGCCACAAGGAGTCGAACGCGCTCGCCCTCGTCATCCTGAAGAAAGGCCGCGAGGTCCTCGCGAAGGCCGGCGAGACGGCGTACCTGGACCAGCCGGAGGTCGCCGAGATGATCCGCCGCGAATCCGGACGCCGGGCGAAAGGCACGTACGTGATGCACCTGCCCGTCGGCCGGCTCGTCGTGATGACGGGCGAGGACGCGTCGATCGCCGCCCTGTTCCGGCGCGCGCCCGGGAAGGACGTCGTGCAGGTCCTCGTGAAGACGGTCGAGGCGATCGAAGAGAACCGGGCCGCGGCGACGAAGACCTTTGGCAACGACAAGCTCGCCGGCAAGTACGCGGAGGCGCTCCTCAAGCTCCTCCAGAAGACGTCACTTTGAGGACGTCCGCGCGATCCGGAAACGCCCGTCGTTTCGAACCAACGCGAAGGAACCGCGTTCGTGCCGAGCGCGGCGCATCTTGACGCACCGCAGGAGCAGCCGGAAATCCCCCTCGCCATTCTCGACCTGGCGGAGCGAGAGGATCCCGTCCGCGAGGAACTCCTCGTCGAACGTGGACAGCTTGCCGTCCTCCCCGGACGGCACCTCGGAAATCAGGAAGCACGTCGCCTCGAGGGAACGCAGGAATCCGAAGAAATGGAACAGCTCCCGGCGCGGGTTGCTCAGGTGGCTCAGGCTGTACAACGCCGCCAGGCTGTCGAGCGCGACGAGGTCGAATCCGTTCATCCGCACCCGTTGGTCGATGTACTTCTGCAGGACGTCCAGCCAGTTCTTCGACAGCTCCTCTTCCTTGTGCTCGAGCCGGATTCGCCCGACGTCGAGGATGTACAGCTCCATGTCGTCGAGTCCGGCCATGCCGAGGTCCGTCATCGCGGCCCGGAGGTCCTCCTGGCTCTCCTCGAGCGTGATGTAGAGCGCCTTCGAACCCGCCTTCACGTTCTCGTAGAGGATCGAGAACGTCAGCGCCGTCTTCATCGTCCCCGGCGTGCCGGCCACGAGGACGAGCGAGCCGCGTGGGACGCCGCCGTCGAGGGCCTCGTCGAAGCCTTCGACGTACGTCTTCAGGCGATCCATGGGGGGTCCGCGAAACGAGCCGGGTCGCGCTATAAAGGGGTGGTGGGGAGATTATCAAGGTTGAAAGTGGCGGCGCGGGAGCCGATTCACGCACCCCATCGGAAGGTTCTTGGCCGGTACAATCCTACCTCTAAACAGAGGTAGACGCAGGGGATTCTCATGCGGGTCGGCTGCGGTCTCCGCGTGCATCGGATCGACGGGAACGGATACCTGTACTTCTGGCACTACGAACGGGAAGGCGGTCGGAGCCGGCGCCGGGAAGACTATATCGGTCCCGCCCGGGAACCGGCATCGCGACGGGAGGCCGCGAGGAAGCAGCTGGCGTATTACCGCAGAATCCAGACAGACGTCGCGTCGAAGATTGCGCGACTCGAGCGTTCGATCTAGGCCATGTAGGGTTTCCTTCTGCCAATCATTTCTACCTCTAAACAGAGGTAGGTCCGCTTCATTGTGTTCAACACCCGCGATGGGGTTAGCTATATCCGGGGAACGAACGTACGCGGCCGCGATGGACCTCGTGGCGATCCCGCAGGCCCTCTGGTTCTTCCTCCCCGCCTACGTCGCGAACCCGATGGCGGTCGTCTTTGGCGGCGGCACGCCAATCGACTTCGGCCGGACGCTCCGCGATGGCGAGAGGCTCTTCGGCGACGGGAAGACGTGGCGCGGGCTCGTCGGCGGCACGCTGGCGGGTGCCTTCCTCGGGCTGCTCCTGGCCCTTCCCTTCCTGGCCTTCGCGCCGACGTCATCGTGGTCATTCGGCGACGCCGGAACGGCGTTTTCGGCGTCCGCGGTCCTCGCCTTCGGCGCGCTCCTCGGGGACCTGGGTGGCGCCTTCCTCAAACGACGGATGCACAAGCCGCGGGGCGCGAAAGCCCCCGGCCTCGATCAGTACGATTTCGTCGTGGGCGGGCTCCTGCTGAGCCTCGCGGTCCCGCCATGGTCCGTCCCGCGGTTCTTCTCCGGGGACGCGCTCTTCGGGCTCGTGGCCATCATCGTTATTACGCCCGCCCTGCATCGGGCCGTGAACCTCCTCGGGTACCGGATCGGCAAGAAGCATGAGCCGTGGTGAGATCGACCGGGCCGCCTTCGTGACCGCGCTCCAGGCGTGCGGTGCCCTCCGGTTCGGGACGTTCACGTTGACGTCGGGCAAGACGTCCTCGTACTATATCGACATCAAGCGGGCGGTCACGCGACCCGAACTCCTCCGGATGATCGCGGACGCGATGGCGCCGTACGCACGAAGTGTCGATCGGATCGCGGGGGTCGAGCTCGGCGCCGTGCCGATCGCCGCCGCGGTCAGCCTCGCGAGCGGAAAGCCGTTCCTTATGGTTCGGAAAGCCGCGAAGGAGCACGGGACGAAGGAAGACTTCGAGGGAGAGCTGAACCGCGGGGACCGCGTGCTGTTCGTCGAAGACGTCGTCACGACCGGCGGCACCCTGCGAAGCGCCATCGACCGGCTGCGGGCGCACGGTGCGCGGGTCGAGGACGTCGTCGCGGTGGTCGACCGGGAGGAGGGCGGCGAGAAAACGCTCTCCGAAATCGGCGTCCGCCTCCACGCGCTGCTCCACGCGACGGACCTGCTCGCGTCGAAGTGAGCCGGGGCGCGCCGCACACTTTCGCCCACCTCTCCCGGCAAACGATTGATAGGACCGCCTTCGCCTGCGAGACGGGACCATGGACCCGATCGCCGTCACCTGCGAGAATCGGCCGGGCGCGCCGCAGGCGCTGACGGTGACCCAGCTGGCCCGGGTGATCCGGGACACGGTCCGGGCGAACCCGATCCTCTCGCGGATCCTGGTGCGGGGCGAGGTGAGCAACCTCCAGCGCGCGCCGGCCGGCCATGTGTTCTTCACCCTGAAGGACGCGACGGCCCAGATCTCGTGCACCCTGTTCCGCGAGGACGCGGAGATGCTCGGCTTTGACCTCGAGGACGGCATGGACGTCGTCGTCTCGGGCGATGTCGACGTGTTCCCGCGCCGAGGGTCCGTCCAGCTCCTCATCAAAGCCGCGACCCCGGCCGGGGTGGGAGCGTTCTGGGCCGCGTACCAGAAGACGCGCAAGAAGCTCGCGGCGGAAGGGTTGTTCGATGCGGCGCGGAAGCGGCCCCTCCCCGGGTTCCCTCAACGGATCGGGGTCGTGACATCGGAGATCGGCGCCGTCGTCCACGACATCGTCACGATCTTGCGACGTCGGTACCCGATCGCGCACCTCGTCATCGCACCCGCGCTGGTCCAAGGACCCGAGGCTCCCGCCAGCCTGCGTCGCGCCCTCGC
>VBME01000158.1 GCA_005878995.1 Methanobacteriota archaeon
GGCTTCGCGTGGACCTGGTTCGTGACGTAAATCACGGTGTTGTGGATGTCCCCGAACCGCATCAACTCGTGGATGTGCTTGTTCAGGAGTTGCTGCCGCTCCGCGAGCACGCCGCGGCCGATGTACTCCGCGCGGAAGTGCGCTGTGAGGGAGTCGATCACGACGAGCCGGATCGGGAAATCCTGGGTGAGCTCCTGGGCCTTCTCGACGAGGAGCATCTGGTGGTGGCTGTTGAACGCCCGCGCCACGTGAATCCGCTTCAGGATCGCCTCCACGTCGAGATCCAATGCCTCGGCCATCTGGCGAATCCGCTCCGGACGGAACGTCTGCTCGGTGTCGATCCAGACTGTGTCGCCGTCGAGGCCGCCAGAATCCTCGGATCTTGTGACGTTGACCGCGAGCTGGTGGCCGAGCTGACTGTTGTGCATGAAGGTCGGCACGGCTCCGCCGACGAACGCATGGCCGTCCGGGACCACGAAGTCGTAAACGTAGTCGTTGTAGGGCTCATCTTCAATCGACACAATCTCGTCCCAAGCGAGGGCATGAACGTTCCGAATCTGCGGGAATGCCTCCTCGAGAACCTCGATTCGCGCCGCGAGTTCCTCAAGGAGCAACGCGCGCAGAGCACGAAGCCTCGAGGGATTCCTTGGGAGGCCCCGCAACAGATAGTTGTTCAGCGCCTGCTTTGACAACCCAAGCTTCGAGGCGAGTTCAGAAAACCCGAACGGAAGAATCGTCAGAAGCTGGCGGAACTCCGCTCTGCCTAGGGTTTCGATTTGCTCGGCTAATTCTCGGGCCTGTCTCAGACGACGATAGCCTTCCATGAATTCCGCAGCAATCCGGCGGAAGGTTACGTCATTAATCGTTTTCTTTTCGTAGGAGGTGCGAGTGAGCACGTGATAAAAGGCATCGTTACCGTTTTGGCGTCGGCCAACCGGCTTCCGGCGGGCACCCGTATTGCCCCCGAGGGAAGACCGGTAGACACGCGCCAGGTACTGGGGGATCCGTGTTGGATAACCATAGGCCGAGTTCTTCGTCCGGGTCGGTGGGATCCGCTTGGTGAGCATGGGAATGTCGACCGAATCCCTGTCGAAGCCCACGATGTGGAGAACGTAGTAAGGGGTGCCCTTGTGACTGCGGATCGACTGCGAGACCCGAACCCCCAGACGTCCAAAGAGGTACGCCAAGTCGACGGCGAGTCCCCGGCTTTTCGTAGTCGCATGAATGGTGTTGGCTACTGATCCATCTCCATCCCAGTATCCAGCAAGGAAGTTCCTAACAGCGCTCTCGGGACCTGACAGAATCTCCGGAGGCACTCGTTTTGTTCCGGACTTGCTCCGTGCCAAATCGCCGAGGAACTCGATGGTCGGTTTCCTGAACAACACGACGCGGACACTCGATCGTAAGCTGTGCCTACTGACCCGTGGTATGTAGCCGAATCGTCGTGTGACGTAACTTTTCAGCCAGCCGACAATCCGACCATCGGCGTTGCACAGGGACCTACCTGATCCCTCCGCCACATACAGACCGAGGAAATAGGCATCCTCATCCGAAACAGCAATCGACGATGTTTCCGGCGCGACTGACAGCTGCTTCGGTGCTCCAATGGGATCCCCCACGGAGAGATTCGAGGCCGGGACCCATTCGACTCCGCGACTGGTCACCGTAAGGAAACGATGTGCCGCTGCGACTTCGAGTGTAGCCCCGCGGGACGTTCGAATCCGACGAATCTGCCGGACGACCTCACGATACAGCGCTGTGGCGCGCGTGAGGCCAACCCCCGCCGAGGGCATGCCTAGAACCTGAATCGGAGCACCTTGGACCACGAGGCCATTCTCGAACTCTCGCTCCCCGTAGGCCTCGGCGTACTTCGCATACACCTCGCCAATCGGTTCGAGATGAGCCGTCGCATCATTGAAATACAGCACCATGCTACTCTTTGACATGCATTTTCCACTGCCAAATTCACCGTACATTTCTGTGATGGCCTGCGTCTCAAGGCCACCGCCCAGCAGTTCATCCAAGGCCTTCGAACACGTTGTGAGCTTCGCGACGGACTTCCGGCGTTCCAAGATCACGTCCCCGGTCTCAAAGCCGCCGATGTCGACGGCCTCGCGGGCCGCGATGATGATCTTCTGCGCGACGTTCGTCCCGAGTTCCGCGGCGTCCGCGATCATCTGGGGCGAGGCGACAGCGAGCCCCATGAGGTCCGTGAATCCGGCCTCCCGCAGCTTCTCCGCGGTCGCGGGGCCCACACCCGGGAGCTCTTCGATGGCTTTGGCTGAAACGGCCACCTTTTCACCTATCTTCTCATCCCGGGCCATACTTAAGGCCGTAACGCGGGGAGGTCTGTGAAACTATCGCTTTTGCGCGCCCGGAGGCGGCGCGATCGGACTCAGTTGGAGGCTAGCGAGTTGCCATTGCCCGGGCTGCTTCACGAATACCTCGGTCGTTCGGAGTTCGGCCTGCTGGTCCTCGCCCCGGTACTTCAGTTTCACGCTCTCCCGGCCCGTTAGCACGGCGGCATCTCCGTAGACCCGAATCCGCACCTCGTCCAGCCCGAAGGACTCGTACCTCAGGTCGCCCGACTTGTGTCGCGCCAACCACTCGTCCTTCGTCAGCAGGAAGCCGCGCGGCCCGATGCCGATGAAGTCGTCGGCGAGGGTGCGTGCCAAAAACGCAACGTCGCCCTTCAGTTCCGCTTTCGCCAAATCCTGTGCCAGCTCCTCTAGGTTCTCGTCCATGTTTCTCTCTCTCCTCATCTTGCCGATCGCGACCCGGCACACCCCCCGGACGCATCTGCCGCGTGCGGTTCCGTAATCGCAGACGGCCGTTCGTTCGTCAGGCTTCCCCTCAGCCGCCCGTCCGACATGAAGTTCGGCGGGGGATGCGACAAGGATGACAAGCCAAGATCGATTCTCTGTAGGGCAGAGTCACTTTGCGCCGCAGAAAATCGAGTTTGGCCTATCGTGGAACCGATTTCCGCTCGTCATGAAACCTCATCGCGAACGGTTTGTGACGGAATTGGCGACGGCACTTGTGACGGTCCCTCGGGCGGCCATCGCCCGGTGGCGGGCCGCGATGGGCCTCATGGGCTTAGGCCTCGGGACCTCCGGAGTGGGCCTCGCCTGGGACTTCTACGTCCACGAGATCGTCCGAGACGTCGGAGAGGTGGAATCGATTTTCGCGACGCCCCACTTGATGATCTTCGTGGGGATCGGCATCACGGCCCTGGGCTTCCTCCTGTCCCTCGTCGGGGTCCGATTCCGCGGGGAGCGCCCACTCACGCCCGCATAGCGGATGGTTGACACGGCTCTGTCGAAGGCCCCGGGGAACGCTCTGCCTCGAAGAGAACCGATGCCGGCTTGTGCCCCGGGGCGCATTACCTTCCCATGGACGCGAACGTTCACGAAGGCGAACGACTCACGCCGCACGCCGCGGTTGCGGAGATTCGCCGAATCGAAGGGCTCCACGGGGCCCTCGCCCGTCGTGCCAGCGGGCTCACCTGGATGATCTGGGGCATCGTGGCGCCGGCGATCTTCGTCAGCTATGCACTGCTCGGCATCCTGGTCGGTTTCCCGAGTGACGGGGACGGATCCCACGCCCTCCGGGTCTTGTTCCCCGTCCTCTGGGCGCCCTGGGCCGCCATCGGGTTGGTCGCGACGGCCACGCTGTGGCGCTCCGTGGGCCTCGTAATCCCAAGGCGTTCCGCCCAGAGATGGGAAGGCCTCCTCACGGGCGCCATCATCGTGGGGATCATCTTCGCCGGATTCGCGGCGATCGCGGTCGCGAAGGTTCCCGTCGCCGAGTTCGCTTGGGTGCTCACGGCGCAAGGCGTTGGCGTGGTCACCGTGGGCCTCTTGGGTTTGAACTGCAACGATGCCACCGAACGGCGGCTCTGGATCCTCGGAGGCATCCTCTTGGTGGCCTCGGCCCTCGTCGGCAGCCTCCTGCTCGGCGGAGACATCCTCCTGGCGCGCCAGTGGTTCACGCTGATCTCCCCGCTGACCAGCGGGCTCGTCCTGTTTGGCGGCGGACTGTATCTGACTTCGAGAGCCTAGGCCCGGCGGTCGTGTGGCGCTGCCTTCCTTGGACCCCGTGATCCATCAGGCGACCCGCCTCCGGATCATGGCGCTCCTGTTCCGGAACCGCGCGGCGGCGTTCACCTGGGCGCGGGACACCCTCGGCCTCACGGACGGCAACCTCGACACCCACTCGAAACGCCTGGAGGAAGCGGGGTACATCCGCCGGGGACGCGTCCTCACCACGGGCGGCTTCCAAGTCCGGCTCCGGATCACCCCGGAAGGGGATGCGGCGTTCCGCGCATATCTGGAAGGATTGAAGGCGTACCTCGTGCCGGACGCGACCGACCCGACGGGCGAAGGATGACCCGGGGCACCGGACACATTTTTTCCGTCGGACCGCCATGCTCGGACTCGATGCCGGGCCGGCTGTCGTTCGATCGCATCGCGACCATCTACGACGAAACCCGCCGCTTGGCCCCGCGGACGATGGCGCGCCTCCTCGCGGTCCTCGTGGATGAGCTCCAGGGAAAGAAGGTCTTGGAGGTCGGGGTAGGCACGGGCCGATTCGCGGTGCCGCTCCAGAAGAGCGGGATCTCCGTTGTCGGGGTCGACATCTCCCGCCTGATGGTCGAACTCGGCCTCGCGAAAGGCCTCCGGGACGTCGTCTTCGCCGATGGGGCTCGGCTGCCGTTCGCCTCAAAATCGTTCGACGTCGCGACGACGAATCACGTCCTGCACTTGATTCCGGACTGGCGTGACGCATTCGCCGAAATCGCCCGCGTCACGCGCGACTCCTACTTCACGGTCATCGAGCGCTCGGAGCGCGGCCGTTCGATCCTCCGGGAATACGACACCCTCGTCCGCGACGCGGGCCATCGGTGGAACCATCCCGGATTCCACGAGCGGGACCTCCCGGGATTGGTCAAACCGGACGTCGTGATGCCGGTGGGGCCGTTTCGCGAGTCGATCCCCGCCAACTCGATCCTCGAGGAGTTGGCCGGGCGTGCGTACAGCTCGCAATGGGAAGTCCCCGAGGCGATTCACCGCGCTGCGATGGAGACGTTGCGGGCCGCGTGGGCCGGGAAAGACGTCGACCGATCCTACACCCTGGAAGTCACGTTCTGGCGGGCGGAACGACTCCCGGAGATTGCGAAGGCGTCCGCTCAGAGGTCGTGAGGAGCGCCAGCGAACGCGACGAGCGCTTCCTTCTCGAGGAAGTGTAGGCTGCCCGGGACGATGATACAATGGGGAGGCGGCCCGAGGTCGCGCGCCGCGAGACGCGCAATGGGCCCCGCGAATGCGCGCACGTGGGGCGAGCCGACTCGACTCAGGACGGCCGCGAGGAGATCGGGGCCGAACTCCGACGATTCGAGGCTGGAAGCCATCTTGAGCAACGAGGCGATCGCATCCCGAGGGGCGAGGAACGACCCGTCTTCCCGGAGGTCGAGGAGGACGAGTGAGTGGAGGCCCGCACGCCGGTTCGTGAGAATCGCCTCGAGCGGGCTCGTGGGCTCGAACCCGGCCGAGGAAAACGGCACCGTCGTCGTGCGCCCGAACTTATAAATCTGAAGCCCGAGCGCTCCGGCGGCAGCTGTGAGAATCGAAACGCCGTGGACAATCCGCGTGGGGATCTTACGCGAGGCCGCCCGGAGCCGGAGATCCACGTGCGTCGTGGCGGCCATCGGATCCCCGGGGATGAGGAACGCGACCTTGCCGCGCACCGCGGCGGTGAGAATCACCTCGCCGTCCTCCACCTCCTTCCGCGTCAGCCTGTGTACGCCCTTGCCGACGAGCTTCTCGATTGCATCGAGGGACGTGTCGGACAATCCGGACGTGTACCTCTCCGCGAACACGAGGTCGGACGATTGCGCCTCATCGAGTCCGCGAAGCGTGACCCCCTTCTCGTCGTCCAGCCCGAGGCCGATGAAGATGAGTTCCCCCATCGTGCGTGCGAAAGCGGCTCGAAACCCATCAACGTTTGGCCCGCATCGTCCGAAAACCCTTAACCGCCTCTCCCCGCATCGCCAGGCCGTGAAGGCGTGGTCCGTCGCGGTCCCGCGAGCGCGCGGGGAGGAAATTCGACGACGGCTCTTGGACGAAGGGGTCCTGTTGAACCACCTCCGGATCGTCGAAGCGGGCGGTCGGTTGTTCCTTCCGACCCGGGAGCGCCTCGAGATCGGCTTCCCTGTCGAGGAACGGGAATTCAACGAAGGGTTCGTTCCGATCCGGAGTTACAAGGACGTCGTCGCGGTGCCGGAGGCCCTTCGACGCTCGTTGCCCACCGCGTTCGACGTAATCGGCGACATCGCCGTGATCAAGATTCCGGAAGAATTGCGACGGTACCGCGACGAGATCGGCCGTGCGATCCTTCGGTGGAACACGAAGATCCGCGTGGCGGTCGAGGACCGAGGGGTGAGAGGAGACCGCCGAATCCGCTCCATCGAGATCATCGCGGGAGAGCGGAGGACCGCGACCGTGCACACGGAGCATGGGCTGCGGTATCGCGTGGATCTCGCCAACGCGTACTTCAGCCCGCGGCTTGCCTCGGAGCGGAAGCGGATCGCAGACCTCGTCCACGCCGGAGAGGTCGTCGCGGACCCCTTCGCGGGGGTCGGGCCGTACGCGATCCTGATCGCGACGCGGCGTCGGCCCGAGGTCGTCCATGCGTCGGATGCGAATCCGGCGGCGGTCGCCCTCCTTCGGGCGAACGTCGCGGCGAACCACGCGAATCTCGTCGCAACGCACGAGGGGGACGCCCGCCACGTCCTGCGGCAAGTCGCTCCGGTCGACCGCGTCATCCTGGACCTTCCGCACACGGCGTTCGACTTCTTAGAGGACGCCTTCCGGGCGATTCACGACCGAGGGGAGGTCCACGTCTATCGGATCCTGGAGCGGGCGGAGGAGGGGGAGGCCGTCGAGCGGATTCGCGGGATTGCACGGCGGAGCGGCCACCGCGCCAAGGACGTGCGGGTTCACCGGGTCCGAGCGTATTCGCCGACGCAACACCACGTCGGCTTCGACGTCACGGTCGATCGAGGGTGACGCCCCGCTGTCCCTGATACGTCCCGGACCGCTTCTCGTACGTTTCCGAGGACGGGGACTCGAGAGTCACGAACACGATCTGAGCGAACCGGTCTCCGATGGGCAACTCGAGCGGGTCGGAGCTCCCGTTCCACGCGCCGAACGTCAGGGTGCCGGAAAACCCCGCATCGATCATCCCGAACGAGGCGATGACCCCGCGACGCGCCCACGTCGTCCGGAGCCAGATTTGGCCCGCCACGTGGCGACCGAGTCGGACGGACTCCCGCGTGCTGACCGCGAATCGGGTCGTCGGCGGGATCTTGGCGACGCCAGTGGTCGTCCGCGCGTTCGCCGCGGGGATGAGGATCTCCTCGATCGTGACGTCGTACCCGTTCGGCGTGAGGTGCGCCTCGTCGTACGGCGCGATTTGGATCTCGCCCTTGGCAAGGTACTGGCGGATGTCCGCGTCCGAGAGAATGGTCACCGGCCGAGCATTCGAGCGACCGGCATTAAACGTTACGAGAATCAGCACTGAGAGGAATGTCGGAGGGTATTTACCCCGCGCACCGGTCGAGCACGTGTCAAGAAGGACACGGAGGACCGAACCCATGTGCGCAATGACCTTGGAACGCGAAGCCACCCGATTGAACTGCCCCCATTCGGAAGCCGTCGCAATCGGTTCCTCACGGAACGCGGAGCTGATGCGGTGCCGGGTGTGCGACCAGATTTTCGCCCGGCAAACGAACCGGGTCTCGGCGATTCGCTCGATGTGGACGCGGTTCCTCTCGATCCGCTAACGCACTCCGCCGTCGCCGTGCGCTCCGAAAGTTTATGGGAATAGCGCAGCTTAGGCCGCGAGAGGCCGCCCGATGGACTTTCAGTTGACGGAAGAGCAGCGGCTCGTTCAAGAGACCGCACGGGGCTTCGTCGACCGCGAGCTCATTCCACACGTGCGGGAGTGGGAGGCGAAGGGCGAGGTCCCGAAGGCCTTCTACCGCAAGATGGCGGACCTCGGATTCCTCGGGGCTCCCGTGCCGGAGAAGTACGGCGGCGCGGGCATGGACTACGTATCGTTCATGCTCCTCGTGGAAGAGCTGAGCCGGGGGTCCTCATCGGTTCGGACGACGGTCTCCGTTCAAACCTCCCTCAGCGAGACCTCGCTCATGTGGTTCGGATCGGAGGCGCAGAAAGCGGCGTGGCTCGTGCCGCTCGCGAAAGGCCAGAAGTTCGGGGCGTGGGCGCTCACGGAGCCGGAGGCGGGAAGCGACGCGGGGAACCTCCAGACGACCGCGCGCCCCGAGAAGGACGAATGGGTCCTCAACGGCCAGAAGCGGTTCATTTCGAACGGGAGCATCGCGGACTTCGTACAGGTGTACGCGAGAGAGCCCGGCACGAAAGGCCACGACGGGATTTCACTGTTCATGGTTCCGAAGGAGGCCCCGGGGTTCAAAGTCACCCACGTCGAGACCACGACGAAGCTCGGGCTACGGGCAAGCCCAACCGCAGACCTCGCCTTCGAGAATTGCCGCATCCCGAAGGACCACCTGATCGGAACGAAACGGGACGGGTGGAACCAGGCCATGCGGACGCTCAATAGCGGTCGGATCGGCATCGCGGCCGGAGCCGTCGGCGTGGCCCGTGCCGCCCTGGAGGCCGCGTCGAAATACGTCAAAGAGCGCAAGGCGTTCGGCCGGCCGATCGGCGACTTCCAGCTCGTCCGCGAGATGATCGCGCAGTCCGCGATGGAAATCGACGCGGCTCGTCTCCTCACGCTCCGCGCCGCCTACATGCGGGATCTGGGGCAAGACAATACGCTCGAAGTCTCCATGGCCAAGCTCTTCGGGGCGCAGATGGCGCAGCGGGTCACGGATTGGGCCATCCAAGTCCATGGCGGGTACGGGTTCAGCGGCGAATTCGACGTCGAGCGGTACTATCGCGATGCGCGGATCCTCGGCCTCTACGAAGGCACGAACGAAATCCAGAAACTCATCATCGCCGAGCGGATCCTCGGACCATCGGCGAAGAAATGAGAGCCCCGGCATGGCGGCCTCGTCGAGAGACTGTATCTTCTGCAAGATCGTCCGCCGCGAGGCCCCCGCGAGCATCGTTCGCGAAGACGAGTCCACGCTCGCGTTCATGGACATCCAGCCGATGAACGAAGGACACGTGCTCATCATTCCGAAGGTCCACGCGGCGTATGTCGAGGACCTCCCGCACGGAGCCGCGGGCCCGATGCTGGATGCCGCAGCGGAAGTCTCCCGGGCCCTCCGCGCCAGCGGCATCCGCTGCGAAGCCGTGAGCTTCTATCTGGCGAACGGGAAGGAAGCGGGCCAAGAAGTGTTCCACGTCCACCTTCATCTCATCCCACGGTGGAAAGGCGACGGATTCGGACTCCGCGTCCGCCCGGGTTACGGCCGCATCGCGGACCGAAAGGAACTGGATGACCTCGCGGGAAAGATCCGGGCCGCGATGGGGCGGCGCTCAATGCGCTGAAAGCTGCGCCTTCATTGCGCGGACTTGTTCCGCGGAAAGGACTTTCCGACCCGTGGGAAAAAGGCTCGCGTTCTCTTTGCGAAAATGGTCCCAGATAAACTGGACCAAGAAAATCCCGTGTCGGTTCAGCTCCTGAATCCGGGGCCACACATCCGGGCCGCGTCGAAGCTCGTCGCGGGCTTCCCTGAACTTCTCGATTCCGCGGCGGATTTCCTCGTGTTCGTACGCAACGACGTTGACGAGGGTTCCGTATCGGCCGATCGCCTTCTCGATCCGCGGGATCACGGCCTCGTCCTCGAGGCTCAGGTGGGGCAGCAGTTCGTCCTCGAAGAACCGCAACGCCTCGTCGAGGATGATCCGATTCTCCTCTCGAGCTTCCCGCGTCGCCATCATCTCATCGAGCGTGGCCTCGAGCTCCGTCAGCTTGTCGACGAAGTCCGCATGGGCTGCAATCAGGGGGGCGAACGGGTCGTCGGCCGGTACGTCGCCCATCGCCGAGCGCCTAGGGGCTGTCGGCCTAAAAGGGTGCGCCTCAGGGCGCGAACCGCGCGGGTGTCCGCGGAAACGGGACGGCGTCGCGGATGTGCTCGAGCTTGCAAATCCATTGAATCAACCGCTCCATCCCCATCCCGAAGCCCGCGTGCTGCACGCTGCCGAAGCGACGGGAGTCGAGGTACCAATCGTACGCCTTCGGGTCCTCTCCCTGTTCTCGGAGCGCCTTTTGGATCCTGTCGAGGTCCGTCTCGCGTTCGCTCCCTCCGACGACCTCGCCGACCCCGTCGCCGGCGATCACATCGAACGCGAGGACGAGATCCGGATGTTTCGGGTCCCGCGCCTTGTAGAAGGCTTGCGTGATCCGCGGGTAGTGCGTCACGATGATCGGCTTCGACTTCCCCTCGGTCAGCGCCCGCTCCTCGAGGGTCCGCAGGTCCTTTCCCCACTCGAGGTCCATCCCCTTCTTCTTCAGGACCCCCAGGGCCTCGTCGTACGTCATCCGCTCGAACGGCGGCTTCACGGCTTTCAGGAACTCGACCGTGCGACCCATAGCCACGACGTCCTCCGGACGTTCCTCCGCGACCCGCTGGCACGCATGGGAGATGACACCTTCCGCGTGTTTGATCACCTCATCCATGCCCGCCCACGCCTCCTCCATTTCCGCGTGCCAGTACTCCGTGAGATGCCGGGTCGTGCGGGATTTCTCCGCACGGAACGACGGGCCGATGTAGTAAATCTTCTCCATCGCGAGGACGAGCGCTTCCGCGTAGAGCTGCCAAGACTGCGTCAGGTGCGCCTTGCGGCCGAAGTATTCCATTTCGAAGAGGGTCGCACCACCCTCGCTGCCTGCGGAGGTAATCATTGGCGGCGAGACCTCCCAGAATCCATGATCGCGAAAGTACTCGTGGACCGCGCCGAACGTCGTGTGGCGAATCCGGAAGATGGTGGTCATCCGCTGGGAGCGGACCCAGAGGTGCCGCACATCGAGCAGGAACTCCTCGCTCGGATCCTCTTGGATCGGGAATTTTTCCGCGAAGTGCACGACCTGGAAGTCGTCCGCATGGATTTCGAACCCGCCGGGCGCTCGCTTGTCCGCGAAGACCTTGCCGCGGACGATGACGGCGGACTCGATGAGAGCTTTCACGGCGGCAGCGAATGCCTCCGCGGAAACGGCGTCCCGAGAGATCGCCACCTGGACGATGCCCGTCGCGTCCCGCACGACGACGAACGCTTTCCCCCCGACGGTCCGCGTCCGGTAGATCCAGCCTCGCAGCTGGACCGCCTTGCCGGTGTGGCTTCCCTTCAGGATTTCCGCGATGGAGACCATGAACCCGGCTCCCATTCCGCTGGGTCTAGATTACCCTTTCTAGGTCGAAAAAGACAATAACCTCCCACGCGGTTCGAAGACGCCTTGCGAGTTGCCGGACCGGATGATCTGAGCGCACTCTACCGTTTCGAAGTCCTGTGCTTCCGGGAGCACCGGTTCCGCCGGGACCACATCGATTGGATCCTGCGTCACGAGCGCGCGCTCACCCTCGTCGAAGACGGCCCCGAAGGCGTGACGGCAGCGATGATGCTGCTGTTCGAAGGGTCGGTGTGCCGGGTCCTGTCCGTCGCGGTGGCGCCGGAACACCGTCGCCGAGGAATTGGGACCCGCATGATGCGAGCCGCGGAAACGACCTGCCAGGAACGCGGCCTCTCGGCAATCCGGTTGGAAGTCAGCACGAGCAACCTCGCGGCGATCGAATTCTACCGCAAATTGGGATACCGGACGGACGGGGTGTTGCGCGGGTATTACTCCTGGGGCGAGGACGCATATAGCATGCACAAGGCAACCCTCCCGACTGTGTCCGATCCCTTGCCATCGTCCCATATGACATGATAAATAATAATGAATGGATATTATTTTGGGAGCGAAGCACCTGGGTTCCTGCAAACTCTTAAGTCCCCATCGACAATCCGTCGGGTTCGCAGAGCACCATGCTGCCGCTCCCCACGAAGTTCTTTGTCACGTCGGGCAAGGCTGTCTCCAAGGTTTCCGATCTGAATGCGTTCGACGAAGCGCTCCAGAACGCGGGACTCGCCGAACAGAATATCGTCTCCGTCTCCTCCGTGCTCCCGATTGGCATCAAGGCCGTCCGCCGCAGAGACCTCCCCATGGGCGCGATCACCCACTGCGTGTTGGCCCAGCAGCGGGGCGGGGAAGGCGAGACGATCTCCGCGGGGATCGCGTTCGGCTTCCGCGATGACGGCTCCGGCGGCTACGTCGCCGAAGGCCACATGCACGGCACGAAGAACTCCCTCCGCGAGGTCATGGAGTGGAAGATGGGAGAGATGGCGAAGCTCCGCGGGATCAAGTTCCGACGGATCGACTACCGCATCGAGGAACTCAGCATCCCGATGGACCACTACGGCGCGTGCCTCGCGGCCCTCGTCTTCCTCGTGTGAGCATGTACGGCGTCGTCGTCTGCCCGCGGTGCAAACGCGCGAAAGGCGTGAACCTGAAGCAGAAGACGACGACCTGCTCGTGTGGCTTCGAGATTCGCGTGGTTCCCGCTCGGGTCCGCGGCCGCGCCGAGACGGCCCGTGAACTCGTCCCGTTGGTCGGGCAGGTGAGCGCGGAGATGGCCGGCGGCACCGAGGCGTACCGTCGGGCTCAGGCTCCGATTCGGAGGAAGCGATCTCGGGATGTCCACGTTCGGGTCATCGGCATCGCCGCAAAAGCCCGCGACCGAGCGGGTCGGGTCCGGGCGGCGGCAATCGAGCTCACGCGGGAACTCGAGGTCTTCTCGATCGCGGACTGGGACCGGGTCCTCGCGGGACTGGGAATCCCCCAGCCCGAGGAAGCGCTCGCCACGTTGGTCCGGGACAACGCTGTGTTCGAGCCGAAAGCCGGGTTTTACCGATCGGTGATCCTCAGTCCCTAGGCAAAGGCGCTCGGCGTCGCTCGCGGCGGAGTTCGCGCCGGAGTTCCTCGGGCAACGTGCCAGGGAGGATTTCGCGGTAGACGTAATAGTAGATCAGGAGCGCGAATCCCAATGAGGTGGTGGCGGAAATCGCCGCATACGGCTCGCCAATTTGAGGCCCGAGGAGGAACGGGACGAGAAAGACGCCATGGCCGAAACGGACGGCGAGGGCTCGCAAGAAAGCCCACCAGGTATCGTTCCGCGACGCGCCGAACCCGATCAACGCGCCCGTGTCTGCATTCACCAGGCCGAGTCCGAAGGAGTAGAGGACGAGAAGCGCCAGAGTCTCGGGAACGTACAGCGTGGCCTGAGAGGCCCATCCGGCCGCGATGACTCCACTCGCCGCTGCTCCGATTCCTAGCGGCACGCCATAGAACGTGGTGTCGAACCGGCCTCGGTACGTCTTGCGGTTGAGCCACACGAGCTTGAACGACTCCTCGAACACGAAGCTCACCGCAATGGCCGCAGCGAACGCAGCAAGATCCCCGGTCGGCAGCGAGAGGGTGAAGATACTCGCAACGGTCCCGAAGATCAGGCCGACCGCGAGGCTGCCGAACACCCGGCGGTCATCGAACAGCGTACGCTCGACCTGAGGCCGATCGAAGCGTCGGAGGGAGGCCCACAGAATCGCGAGGCCCGGCAGGATCCCCAAGAGGAACGCGACGAAGAAGTCGAGGTTCGACGCCATGAATCGCGTTGCGAAGGAGAGGGCGCTACTTAAGCGCGCGTCCGACCGACTATCGGGGCTGACAACGGGAAGAATGGGTTTATCGTCCGCGGGGTGGGTCGAATCGGACGTCGATGCCCGGGAAGCAGGCCCGGGGCCTGTGTCCCGTCTGCGCGGAGCCAATCCCTCCGGACGAGACGGAGTGCTGGAACTGCGGGGCCTTTGTCATCGACGAAGCCGTCGTCCGGCTTAGCCGAGCCTTCGGGCTCGACCGCGAGAAAGCCCTGAAACTCTTCGAGGCGGGGTTCCGTCACACGAAACAACTGAAGGACCGCGACCCGAATCGCGTCCTCGAGACGGGAGAGGTGGGACTCCTCTTCATCTGCACGAACTGTGGGAGCTTCGTCGCCTCGGGCGACGCGAAGTGCCCCCGCTGCGCGGCGGAATTCGAGCCGGAACCCGCCGCGACCACGCCGGTGGAAGAGGACATCCTCGACATCCTCCTCTGCCCCGTCTGCGGCGCGGACTACGACCTGGGAACCGCCGAGTGCGAAGTGTGCGGGGAGGCGTTGAAGGAAACCGAAAAACCGGAGATTGTTGCACCGAA
>VBME01000077.1 GCA_005878995.1 Methanobacteriota archaeon
ACCAACCCGTCAATCTGGAGCCCGAGGTGCTCGCGATACCAGCGGGCGAGCGCCTTCGGATCTTTCGCCTTGAAGAAGATGCCTCCGATTCCCGTCACGCGGACTCGGCGTTCTCGAGCGGCCATACACCGGGAGCGCCGCAGCCGTCCATAGGACTTTGGGTCGCCGCCCGCTCGGCGCCTCTGGCGTGGTTCTGGTATCATGCTGGTGACGGTTCGGTAAGCTTCGATATGTCCCCCGGTCGCCTCCATCCGTTCTGGTCCTCGTCGAGGATCAGGTGAAAACGCATGAAGAAAATCGAACGGATTTGGGCAATCGTGGCTCTGGCGGCCCTGGTGGCAAACGCCCTGCCTCTCGCAGCGGCCGCGCCACCCCCGCCAGGGACGGTGGTGATTTCGAACGTGAACGTGAATCGGAATTCCCTTTCAGGGACCATGGCCAACCTGACGTGGTCGACGAATCCGACTTCGTCGTGCGACTCGGTCACGTACCAGGTGTCGGGGCAATCGTCGCGCACGATCAGCCTGCCTTGCAAGGTCCATTCCGCCTCGCTGACCGGTCTCGTCGTGCACGTGACGACGACTTTCACGATCACGGCGACCGCGAAGAAGTACAACCCGGGGACGTACTCGAGTTCCTTCTACCCGACGGACGTGAGCACGTCGAAGGCGTACGAGAGCTTCCAGTACTCCCTCCCGATCACGGGAGGACCGTGCGGGACGATCTACTACCAGGAGACCGTGACCGCGCAGATGCCCGGTGACATCGAGTACGATCCGGCGCAGGCAGGGAACGCGAACCACTACGAGCTGTTCGACGTCCACATGGCGTTCAACGGCTTGGGCGTCCCGATCTGTCCCGGGTCGTCGCAGGTGATCACGGCCCGACAGACGTTCATGCGGATCTGGGTCTTGGACACGACGAGCAACGTCAACAACTGGTTGCCCGCCGCGGTGGACCCGGTTCCGAACGTGGACACGGGCGGCTACCCGGGGTACATCAACTGGGCGATCAACCTGGGCGGGACCGTCTACGGCGCATCGTTCGGCGTGACGTTGGGATACACACCTCCGTCTGGGGTGACGATCTATCCGACCTGGTGGAACACCCCGTACCCGGATGGCTGGCAGTACGAATCGTCGCTGGAGATCGACTGGAACGGCGCGATGCAAACCCTGGCGAACGTGGCGTGGCCGCTCCACGTGATCGACAGCCAGGCGCAGTACCGCTTGGGCGATCAGGTGCTCGTTCGGGTGGGCTTCGTGACGACGCTCAACGTCTGGGACCCGAGCTTCGGGTGGGTCGGGAGCGACGTCCAGTGGGGCGTGCCCGGAATCGTGATGGGTCAAGGATCCGACAACAACGGAGGCAACAATCTCGACCAGTACACGGACGTGCAGGTGGGGACCTCCTCGGGCCCGGGCAGCTGAGGACGAACTGAACGGCCGGCGTCACCCTCTCCTCCGCGCCGGCCCCGATTTCTTTTTCGGTCTACCTAGGGCAATCTCGACCTGACGGAGGGCGCAGCGGTCAGACGATGCTTGATCCCGTACCGGAGAAAGGCGAGGAGGATGAACACAGCATCCTCGCCGCGATCCGTGAGTCGGTAGCGGACCGAGTCGCCGTCCGCAATGCGCTCGACGAGTCCCTCGCTCTGCATCTGTCGAAGCCGCCGGGACAAGACCCGCGCCGTGAGGCCGGGGTTGTTTCGCAGGATTTTTCCGAACCGGTCCAACTCGAGGAACGCCATGTCCCTCAAGATGAGCAACGTCCATTTCCGACCGAGGCGCTTCACGCTCTCCCGGATCGGATCGGCCTGATAGGCCAGGAGCGGCGCGATCGGGCGTTCGGTCCCCTTCTGATTCCTCGGCTTCGTCACTATCCCGCCGGACCCTAAGTTCGATATATAGTATCCAATGGATATCACTCTTCGTGCGGTGAGGACCGGATCATGGCGAAGGACCGAACAAAGAAGGCGGCCGTCCCGGACGCGACGATGGCCTTCACGGAGCTCGCGAGTTCAGACCCCGAGGCAACACGACGTTTCCTGGAGAAGATCTTCGGCTGGTCGTTCGAGAGCGTGAAGATGCTCGGCGGGGAGTACGTGAGTTTCGCGGCGCCGGGCGGCCGGGGCGGAATCCGGCCGACGCAACCCAAGGAGAGGCCGAACAGCACGAACTACGTGCGGGTGCCCGATCTCGACATCGCCCTAACGAAAATCAAGACCGCCGGCGCGGAGGTCGTCTTGCCGCGCGTCGACGTGCCCGGGATGGGGAGCTTCTTCTGGTTCCGGATCCCCGGCGGGCCGATCATGGCCTGCTGGCAAGATGCACCGAACCTACCGCAGGAAAAGTGAGGCAACATGACCAACGCAAAGGACGTCGTAAATGGATTCCAGAAGGCGCTCGGCAAGGGGGACTTCGAGGCCGCGAGGACGTTCCTCGATGACCATCTCAAGTTCGTGGGCCCGTTCGAGTCGTTCGATCGACCCGAGCCGTACCTCGCATCGCTCGAGCGGCTCCACCACATCATCGCGCGGGTGGAACCGAAGAAAATGTTCGTGGACGGCGATGACGTCTGCCTGCTCTACGACATGGTCACGAACACCCCGGCTGGTACGGCGTTCATCTCGGAATGGCATCAAGTGCGCGGCGACAAGATTGCCGCAATCCGGGTCGTCTTCGACCCGCGCCCCTTCGTCCCGATGTTCAATCGCTGATGTGGGACGGCCGTCCCTGGAGCTTCGCCTCGCTGCCTCGCTACCCGCTCTCCACCTTGGTGGGCTCCGGGAACTTCTTGAGCACGGCGCTCAGCTCGACGGCTTCCTTGCGCATGCCCTCGATGTCTTTCTCGAGCGCCCCGCGCCACTTCCGTTCCGCGGCGTCTCCGTGGGTCGCATACATCCGGGCCGCGACTTGGCCCGCCTCGAAGGTGCCGTCGGCGAGGGAGGCCGCAATCTCCCGTCCCCGGTCCGCCGCGTCGTTCATCTTCCCGAGGCGCTCCAGGAACGCCACGATCGCAGGGACCCGGCGGCGGAGGATCGTCACGTCTTCGCTCCACTGGATCTGGAGGCACCGTCGCTCGTCCTCGCGGACCTCCTTCAGCCAGGCCCACGACTGGTCCAAGGCGCCGCGGACGAGTCGCGCGTCGCCATACAGATGGGTCAGCTTCGCGTCTGAATACGCCGGCAGCTCGAGGAGACCGTAGTACGACCGGCTCCGAAACGCCTCGCCTTGCGGGCTCGCGTTGTTCAGGAGTCGCATGAGCGGCTCCGGGTCCGATCCCGAGGGCGGCGCGGGGACCCCGATTCCGCTCCCTTGGCTGCCCTCCAGGAGGAGGGGGATCGCGACGTCCGCGCGGGCGCGCGACAGGAAGTCCAGGTAAGCTGCCGTGGACGCCGCGTTGAACCGATCCACGCGGTCGTTGAACGCCTTCGCCTCCTCCGGCGAGGTCGGCGGTTTGGGGATCTTCTCCAGCCGCTCGGTCTGGGCCTTCAGGTGCCGCACACGGGCCTCGACGCCGCGGAATCCCTCCCGGTACAGGGCTTGGAGCCGTCGGACTTCGGCGCCCTGCTCCCCGATCTTGTCGAGCTTCCGCCACGCGCGTCGCGCACCGTAGAAGTCCCGCCGCCGTGCTTTCCGAAGGGCCACGTCAAGGACCGCGACGAGCCGCAACGCGAGACGCTTGTCCTTCGAAGCCTTCGCGAGGTCCGCGGCGATGGTCTCGACGTCCCGCGTGAAGATCCGCACCTGTCGCCAGTTGTCGACCTCGCTATCCCGGATCAGGCGATCGACCCGTTCGCGGAAGCGATCCAACGTGCCGTCGAGGACCCCCGCGATGCCCTCGACTTTCTTCCGCGCGCGGGCGATCGATTCGAGCAGGCCGGAAGCCTCGGATTCGAAGGACGTGGCGGACGGCGCGTCGGCCGACGTCATGAGGATGCCGCGATGGAGGCTCGGACCTATCTAGCTTCCTTCGGACGCCGTTCGAAACCTTTGCTGCCGCCGTCTTCATATCCTCTCGCGGGCGATGCAGGTCCGTGGCGATCGTGAAGGACATCGGTCACATCGTCCTCCCCGTGGACGACATGGAGAGGGGTCTCGCGTTCTACCGGGACCTCCTCGGCTTCCGGGTCGTCGGTAAGGGGAGCGCCGTGTGGACCGCGATCGAGACGGCGGGCGGCCAACTCACGCTCTGGCGCACCTCCGAGATTCCGAAGATCGCCCTTGGCGCCAAAGGCGACCGAACGCCGTTCGAGCTCCACGTGGATAACTTTGAGGCGGCCGCCTCGATCCTGGAGTCGAAGGGCGTCCGCGTGCAACGCGACGATGCGAACGCGGGGACCGTCT
>VBME01000078.1 GCA_005878995.1 Methanobacteriota archaeon
AGTTCCGCCATGTTGAGGGCGGCCGCGAGCTCCGTCGCGATCCCCTGGACCACGTTGATTTCCGTCGACGTGAACAGATGGGAGGCCTGGGTATCGTCGAGCCAAAGGGCTCCGAGGAACCGACCGCGGCACGCGAGCGGGACGACGAGGCCGGCGCTCACCCCGAGCCGTTTCTGGAGGAACGGAGGGAGCATCCCTTCCTTCGACGATTCCTTGAGCAGGGCGGGGAGCTTGAGCGACACGAGCCGGTGAGCGAGGCGCGGGATGTCCGCCACCTGGATGCGCAGGCCCTCGAACGGCGTCGGCTTCCCGCCGGGGCCAAACGATGCCAACGTGTGGAACTCGCGGGTCCGCTTGTCGTACCCGAGAACCGCGCATCGATCGACCCGGACGAGCCCCGGCGTAATCCGGACGATCGCCGCGAGGAGCTCGTCGGGGTCCGTCAGGTCCCCCGCCATCTCGGCGACGCCCAGCAGCGCGGCGAGGATCTGCGTCTCGTCAATCTCGTCTCGGCTCGGCACCGCGATTCCATTCGGACCCACGTCATAAGAAAGTTTGCCGCTCGTTATCACGCCGTCCAAAGCCTCAAAACTCCTTTAACGCGCCTCTCCGTTGCAGCGCATGTGACCTCCGCACGGACCTACCTCGCGGGACTGGGCCTCGCGTTCATCGCCGCAGGGATCGCGGTCGCGTGGAGGTTCGATCCGTTGACCGGCCTGGCCGTGTTCATCATCGGCGCGTTCCTCCTGATCCTTCCCTTCACCCGCGCGCGCTACGACGAATGAACCTTTAATAGAAAGGCCGCGGTGCGCCTCCATGTGTACCGGGTATTCCGTCTCCCAGCGGCCCACGCCCCGCGGGCCGACATCCTGTGGAAGGACGACCTCGTCAGCCGACAGAGCGTGACGGAGCGAGACGCGCGGAGCCTCGGATTGCCCGGGGACGACCGGTACGTCGTCGTCGAGGGAACCGACGCGGGTCTCGCCCGCGCAATCAATCTTCTGAAAGACGTCGCGCGTCCGATGGACGGAGCCGACGCCGAGCGAGTGTACCGCCGGTTCCGGGCGCAGGACGAAGAGGCCGCATCGGGGATGGGACTGATTTTCGGGCCGTGACCCCTTACGCGATTAGGTGGTCCTCGACGGAAGGATTGGCCGCGGTCCTCGGGAACGGATCGAGTTCCCGCTCGAGCCATGCAATCATGCGCGGGTTCATAGTCCGAGGATCCGCGAAGACGACGAACCACGCATTGCGCGTCGCGGTCTCCTCATGAAGGTCGTCGACGAACCGGAGGACCCGCTCGACGCCCGAGTGCACAACCAGGGAGTCAAGGCAGTCCACGACGAGGACGCCGGGTCCTCGCTCGTCGAAGAAGGTCGTCGCCGCGGTCCGGAGGTCTTGCAGCCGGCGTGGGTCCGCCGTGCCGATTCCGTCGTGGAGCGTCGTGACGCGAAGGAGGTCTCCACCATCGACCCGGGACGAACCCCGCCGGGCGGTGATCCAGAGGAAGGGAGTGTGCAACTCGGCGAGGAGGCGGACGAAGGAGGCCGCGACGGGTTCCCCCTCGAGCGCGAGATAGCCCTGGCCGCGCTGCAGCGCCGGTCCGATGATGCTCCCCCCTAATGCGCGTGCAAAAGGGCTGACTCGGATGGGGTCCCCGCGTCATAAACCCCGCGGTCTGATTTCGTTGACCGAACCTCGGACGACGGCGTCCGCTCACATCGAACGGATTTTTTCGGCGACGAAGGCTCGGACTCCTGGATCGTCGGGAATCGTGAGGGACCGCTTGAATCGTTCCGTCTTGTCCGGGAGATAGTACCCGCGGGACAATGAGATGAACTCCTTCGCGCCCTCGGAGGTCGTGGCGCGCTTCCGGGCCACCTCGAGGAAATTGTTCCGCCCGAAATTCACCTTCTCGGCTCGAATCGTCTCGAACTGCACGTCCGCGTTTCGCCGGCCCCGGTCATCGTATTCCATTCCGTCCGCCCCCGTTCGCAGGAACCCTCCGCCCGTCGGACGGAGAGGCGCGGAACCGACCTGCGAGATATAAATCCTCGCGGCGCGCGATTGAGCAATGCATCCTCGCGCGGGCTCCTCGCATGTCGGGAACCGATTCCGCAATCTTGGACCGTAGAATTAAATAGCGCGGGGTCCTCAGACGCGCCCGCATGCAGTGCGTGCGCTGCGGCGCAATATCCGAAGGCCGCTTCTGTCCTCGATGCGGTGCGCCGACGGTCGCCGCCCCGCAAGCCCCGACCGGATGGCCGTGCCCCCGGTGTGGAACTCCCGTCGTAGGGAACTTCTGTCCGCGGTGCGGCCTTCCGACCGCGGCGTGGGCGTATCGGGCCCCGCCGAGTCCATCCGGCGGGAGATCGATTCTCTCCGTCCTGTGGACGTTGGCGCTCGTCGGCTTCATCGCGTTCGCGATCACGGACTTCGCGGCGCTCGCGTACAGTCCGGCGTTCGTGGTCCCCGGGATCCAGGGGATCCAGTCCGGAGGGACCGTGAACAGTGCCCTCGACTTCAACGGGAATTGGACCCCCAACGCATGGGGGACCGGTTCGTCGTTGTCGTACCAGTCGACGGGAGGGAATACAGGCGGCTACCTCCAGATGGGTCTGCCGAGCTCGGGTGCCCGTGGATACTGGATGCAATCGTTCCAAGTCGGTGGCTCCGTGCCATACACCGGGGTTGTCCGACTCGACGTGGAAATCTCGAGCGGCTTGACGTCCGGATGGCTCTTCATCTCCGTGATCGGGCCGCTCACCGGCTTGCCGCCTGATCCCGACCCCAACACGGCCGTCGGGGCCGTCCATTTCTCCGGACCGAGCGCGTGGACGACCACGCCGAAGTTCTACGCGGACGCGAATCTCGCGGATCCGGGCATGTACTTCGTGCAAGTCGCGTTCGTCGCGAACGCGACGTCGGGCCCGGTGAACGTCGGGTTCGACAACATTCGCCTCTTGTGGAAGACCGACGCGGCCGTGTTCCTGTTCTACCCGACCCCCACGCCGCAAACCGACTACTTCCTCGTCACCCAGGATAAGAACGTCTTCACCGCCTACTACGGATTCCTCGTCGGCGCAATCGTTCTCGCCGCCGGCTACCACCTGATTCGCGAACGGAAAGTGGCATGGGATTCGTTCAAGGCGCCCCTCGAGGCGATCGGCAAGAGGCTGAAGAGCCGCAGCGCGTGGATTGCGATCGCGCAGGTCTGGATGGCGGTCACCTGTTTCCAGATCATCGTCTACTACCTCGTGGTCCTCGCAGGATTCAATCCGACGAGTCCGATCAACATCACGAATACGAACGCATGGGTCTGGCTCTTCGGGTTTGCGAATGCAGGCGTCTACGAGGAGCTCACGTTCCGCCTCCTGTTGATCGGTGTGCCAATGGCCCTCGGGTCGCTCATCGTGCGGATCACGGAGGTGCGACGTGGCGCCTCAGGGACCGAACCCGGCTCCACAGTCCGACACATCGCCGGGGCGTGGCGGTATGTACTGGGCGGCGTCCTCCGCAACGACTCGCCGAAAGAAGCGCTCGCGGTGGGGTGGGCCCTGAGGCGAGGCGCTCATGATCCTGATCGAGCTCCTGGTCCTCGGACTCGCCGTCGCCGGCGCGGGCTTCCTCGGCTGGTACGCAATCGACGCGTGGCGGCACCTGCGGAGCCTCGTTGACCGATTCCGGCCACGGGCCCCCGCGGCCCCGGTGCCTGCAACTCCGTCCGACTACGGTTCGCCAGCACCACAGGCTGCCCTGAGCCCCGGCGCACCCGGGCCCTCGATGCCTCCGCCGCCAATGTGGTCCGCACCTCCGCCGAATCCCATCGCCGCGGTCGCGGTCCCGAATCGCGGCCGGATCCCGAGGGACTACACGCCGTCCTACGTCCCTCCGCCGTACGGATATCCGCCCGTCCGATTCCAGTGCCCGTACTGTGCATGGGTCGAGGCCCGCTACGACTCCGGCCGGTTCACCTGCACGCGATGCGGACGCACGGCTTGATCCTTCGACACGGTGCTCTCCGCGACGTAGTCAATCACCGCGGCGAGGTCGTCGGATTCAATCTCAACACGAATGTCCCCCAGGGCCGTCGACGCCGCGAAATTCACGACGCCGACAAAAGCCGCCTGCTTGCTCAAACTCACGGTCGTCCGGTCCCCGCGGCGACCCGCCAGGAGCTGGCGCCTCGCGGTATCCCGGATCCGCTGGGTCCGAATCTGCTCTCGAAGCCGATCGAGGCGGTCCGTGAACCCGACGACCCGATCCACGGTCGGTTCGATCCGCAAATCAGGGAACAGGTTCCGAACTGCGCGGGTCACTTTCTCGAGACTCTCCGTCGGACGGCACGGCGTTTCGACGCGAACGCGGAGCACGCACCGGATTCACCGCGCGGCCTTTAATTTTCTCGGGAGGTCTCCGCGGCGCGACGAAGGTTATTTGTCCGGCCGATTGTAATGGGGCCCGGATGCGCGAGGAACTGTTGGCGTTCGTAAGCCGCCACGGAACGCTCCTCGAGCCGGACGCCGTCGAGTTCCTCCTCGCCCAAAGTGATCCGGTTGGGTGTGTCGAGGCGCTCCTCGAGACACGTCCGGAGGCGCCGTTCGTCCTCACCCTACATGACGTCCAGGGCGCGCGGGAGATCGGTCGCCAGGCTGCGACCCGGCTCGCGGTCTGGCCCGCGGCGGAGCCGGTTTCCCCGAGCCCCTCCCTGACCCCCTCGTTCCGGCATGCGGGGGAAGAGGCTGCCGACCGCGAACCCGATGTCCGGATCCTCCGGGACATCACCGGCCGATCGACGTGTGAGGGCACTTTGGCCGATTTCACCCGCTACTTCCGACACCGGTTCCATGTCCTGCGGAACATGGTGCGGGCCCGCCGCGAACTCGGGGGCGCCCAGGATATCGCGAAGGCCCGTCGCTCGACGCGGGAAGTGGGGATCATCGGCATGGTCGCCGACGTCCGGACGACGAAGAACGGGCACCGGGTCTTCGAGATCGAGGACGACACGGACCAGATCGCGGTCCTCCTCCCTGCGGACTCAGGCCTCGCCGCGGAGCCCGTCGTGATGGACGAGGTCGTCGGCGTCGTCGGAATCGTCAACGACCGCGGGCTCCTGATCGCGAAATCCGTCGTACGGCCCGACATCCCGACCTCCCGGCCGTTCCGGGGCGCGCGCGGCCACGTGCGTGCGGCGTTCATGTCCGACATCCACGTCGGGAGCCGGACGTTCCTCGAGGACAAATGGTCGAAGGTGTCGGAGTGGCTCGCGGGGGACGACGAGATCGCTCGGTCGGTCCGGTACCTCGTCGTGATCGGCGACGTAGTCGATGGGATCGGCGTGTACCCGCGGCAAGACGAGGAACTCGCGATCGAAGACATCTATGGCCAGTACGAGGCGCTCGCCCGCATGATCGCGGCCCTCCCGGACCGTCTGACGGTGATCATGCTACCGGGCAACCACGATGCCGTCCGCCCCGCGGAACCGCAACCCGCGTTCCCGACCTCGATCCAGAAGCTGTTCGACTCGAACGTGATCTTCGCCGGCAATCCGAGTCTGCTGAGCCTCGAAGGGGTCCGCATCCTCGCGTACCACGGCCGCAGCATGGACGACCTCGTGTCCGCGATCCCGGGGATGAGCTACCAGCGGCCGCTCGATGTAATGAAAGCGATGCTGCGGATGCGGCATCTCGCGCCGATCTACGGCGGCAAGACACCGATCGCCCCCGAGGCGGAGGACCACCTGATCATCGCGGACGTCCCGGACATCTTCGCGACAGGCCATGTGCACGCCGCCGGCGTCGACCAGTATCGAGGCGTCGTCCTCGTGAACGCGTCAACGTGGCAAGCCCAGACGCCCTACCAGAAGATGCGGAACATCGAGCCGATGCCCGCCCGCCTGCCGATCGTCGACCTTGCGACGGGCCAGGCCGTCCTCCGAGCCTTCTGATCGCGGAAAGGTTCATCGACGCTTCGGCCGTTCGACGAACGGATGCGGATCGCGGCGGTCGGGGACGTCCACGGGGACGAGCACCGGGAGATGTTGGCGTCCGACCTCGACCGGCTGGGCCCGGTGGACCTCTTCCTTCTCGCGGGAGACCTTACGGACCGGAACGACCGCGAGGCGTACGGCCGCGTCCTCGAGACGGTCCGGTCTCGCACTGGCGCTCCGATGTATGCGGTGTTCGGGAACAACGAGTATGAAGACTCAGCCCCGGAGTACGTCGAGCGTTTCTCGGACCGCTACGGCGTGCGGTTCCTGCGCGACGAGGCCGTGTCGTTCGAGACGCAAGGTGGGTCCGGACGGATCGTCGGGAGCACGGGCTCCCTCGACCGGCCCACGTGGTGGCAACGGAAGAACCTCCCGCACATGGCGGACACGTATCGGCGGCGAATCACCCTCCTCGACACGCTCCTCGCCGGAACCGACCTGCGGATCCTCCTCACCCACTACCCGCCGACGTACGTCACGATGGGCGACGAGAAGGACGCGTGGCGTCCCGAGCTGGGGTGCCAGGCGCTCGAGCCCGTCCTCCTCCGCCGGCGGCCGAACCTCGTGATCCATGGGCACATCCACAAGGGCATCCCCGAGGCGGACCTCCGTCCGAAGTTCGACCGGCTCGATGACTTCGGTGACCAGGCAACCTCGCTGCGCGTCTACAACGTGGCATATCCCGTGCGCCGATCGATTGCGACGTTCGACTTGTAACACCTCGCCGCGTGGACTTTATACGGCATTCCCCCCTTGGCCCGGCTGCGATGCCCCGCGAGGTGCGCAACGACGAGGAAGACGAGGAGTCCGAGGGCCTTTGGAAGGGGCTCGTTCGGGACCTCCTCGTCGCGGGGATCATCGTGGTCATCGTCCTGGTTGGGATTTACGTCTACACCGGCGTCTGGCCGCCCCTGGTCGTCGTGGAAAGCCAATCGATGCAGCACTCGGGGACCGAGTCGTACTTCGGCGTCATCGACACGGGCGATATGGTGTTCCAGCAAGCCGCGCCCAACCGGGCCGATGTCGTCACGTACCTGGAGGGCCGCGCGAGCGGCTACGCGACGTACGGCGACTACGGGGACGTGATCATCTTCCGGCACGCGTCCGATCCGACGCCGGTGATCCACCGGGCGATCATGTACGTCACCCTCCACAACAACGGCACCTACGCAACCGCGGACGTGGACAGGCTCTCCCAACTCACCGGATGGGAGGCCACCACCGATTCGGGGCCGATCGCGTGCCCGCCCACCTGCTCGGGGCTGTACCTGAGAACCCTCACGATTCACCGGATGGGCTTCCGCCAAAACCTCGGCATCACGTTTGACTTTGCGAACTCATTCCTGTTCTTCGCCCCGCGGTCCGGGTACATCACGATGGGGGACTACAACGCCGCGTTCATCTCGTGCGCGACGCCGCCGTTCGACCCCTGCGCCGGCACTCCGTACGACAGGCAATGGCTCCCGGTCCAGGGGGACATCATCGGCCGCGCGCGAGGGGAATTCCCTTGGTTCGGCCTCCTCAAGCTGACGCTCCAACCGACGATCACGTGTTGCAGCGGATGGGGCGACCCGGAGGCCCCGAAGAACAGCTGGGACAGCCTCGTCGTGAGCCTCGTCGTCCTCTTCGCGTTCCCGTTCATCCTCGAGTACGCGGCCCGGGGATGGAAGAAATACGTTTCACCGCGCCTCCCGGAGATCCG
>VBME01000079.1 GCA_005878995.1 Methanobacteriota archaeon
TGACCCATGCGAACCTGGGTCGACGCGTCGACCGTCATCGCCCTCGATACGATCGGGGAGGCCGCCCTGCTTCGCGATCTCCTCGGTCGTGTGGCGTTGACACCGGAGGTCGCCGCGGAAGTGTTCAACGGCCGGGAGTCGGAGGCGTTGGGACGCGCCCGCGGGACCTGGATCGAGATCGTCCCCGTGACCGGAGGCCGACAGCGCTGGGAATCGTTGGGCCTTGGGCGAGGCGAAGCCTCCTTGTTCCTCACGCCAACGGACGACCGGCTCGTCCTCGACGAGGTGCCCGCCCGCGTCGCTGCGGAGTCGGAAGGCCGATCGTACGTGGGCCTCCTCGGCCTGCTGCTCGCCGGCGCTCGCAAAGGGAAGATCGCCCCCGATCGAGCGCGTCAGGTCCTCCGCCGCCTCGTGCAATCCGGTTTCCGCCTGGCCACCGAACTGTACGACGAAGCCATGGAGCAACTCGGCGCTCCCCGGTGAGCGGCCGGGCGGTTATTGCTTCTGATACTGTCGCCGCGGCCTTTATCGGACGCAATCCTCGTGCGAGGGTCCCCATGGCGGTCCCCGGAAAAACGCGCGGCCGCGCTCGGGCGTCGGCCGCGAATGTCACCGAAAGGAAGGCACCGAGCGAGCAAAATCTCCGCCTTGCCTGGGGCCTCTTCCTCCTGATCGGCGTGCCTCTCGGCCTCCTCGCCGCGCTCGCGCCGCTCACCGCCGCCGGGATCTACATCGAGCCCCTTCGTCAGTTCTGGCGACCGTGGCCCCCGGACATTCTGAAGCCGGTCGTCGGGGTCGCGGGCTTCGCCGCCAGCCTGGGATACCTGTGCTACCGACTGGGACGGCACGCGGGATATCGGTGGGGAACCGCGGCTTCGGTCGCCATGGCTCGCAACATCGCGGAAGGTCGGGCCTCGGCACCCGCCACGGTCGTGCCGCGAGAACGTGCTCCGACGTTACCGGAGCCCCCGGCGCCGCGGCCTTGACGACTTGATTCGCCCCGTCGCGGATTGGCGCGAAGCCGCCCAGACATTAGGACTCAAGACTCCGATGCTGCGAACGCTCGCTCGATCCGGGGCAGGTTCAGCGCACGGCCCGGACGAGGCCCGCCGAGCTCTGAAGGCCTTCATCGAAGAATCTCGCGGACCGCGGCCACGAACCGCTCCGTCTGGCGCATCCAGCGGGCCGCAACGTCTCGGCTGACCTCGGTTCCCTTGTAGTCGTATTCCGACTTCTCCGAGACGGCGCGCACCAGGAGTGCTCGAAGATTGGAGAACCTCGCGGGAATCTTCTTGAGGCGGACGAGCTCGCCGAAGAGGAGGGCCGCGTCCTCATGCCTTGTGGATCGCCGACGGAGGAGGCGAACGGTCAGGGCGTCGTTCGCTCGAATGAGGGCGTGGATGCACTGGGCCACGACGACTGTATACCGAGCGCGGCCGCTCGCATCCTGTCCGAACGCGACTTTCGCGCTCGCCAGCCAAGTTTCCGCCTCCTCAATCTCGCTCAAAGAGGACCTCCCCCGCGCGCACCTCCCGCGCGATCGTAGATCCGGCCGCCAATTCGCGAGCGAGGAAGAGGACCGGGACGGTCTTGAGGCCGGTCTCGTCTTGGACCCTCGCCGCCACCCGGTAAATGGCTTGGTCGGGAACCTCGCCCCGGCGGTCCACGACGACGGCCACATCGACGTCACTACCGCGGCGGACGGCGCCCCGGGCCGCGCTTCCGAAAAACACCACCCGTCGTACGTTCTTCACTTTCGCGGCCCGACGCGCGAATCGGCGGGCTGCGTCCCGATGTGGCTCCAGGCGGACGGCAGCGAGCGTCCGGAGTTGGGGGAGGAGGGGAGATTGCGGATTCACGGACACGACGCGACTTGCGCCAATGCGCCGGGCCCGGAGGGCGCCCAGATCGGCGAGGATGTCGACGAGACGCCAAGCAGTCGCATAGGAGGTTCGGCTCTCGAGGGACAGCTCTCGGATCGTGAACTCCCGGCCAGGTGTCATCAAGAGAGTTCCGAGGAAACGCGGATGGCGCAGGAGGTTTGCCGGCCACCCGAGCTGGGTCCCCGGCCGGTCTGCCGAGCTGCGGGAGTTGCTCATTTTCGGATAGTATTATCCATTCATGGATAATAGCCTTCCGGTAGGATCGGCGAATCGGAATTTCTAGGGGCGCTGGTCCGGAGGACCGCATCTCTTGATGAGGAGTGACGAGACGGTCCGTGGAACCGCTTCGGAAATCACCCAACAACGGGGCGCGAAGGCGAGCGGAGATCACGCACCGAAGATCCGGAGCTGCCACCGCTCGCTCTGTCCCGGCGGATTGATCTCGAACCCGAACAGGATGATCACGATCGTCGCGCCGCTGTCGAGTCGCACGCGTTCCGGCGAATTCAACGTCGCGCCGGCGACACTGATCAAGTTCCCCGCGGAGTCGAAGATGTACATGTCCACGTCGGACGTCGGATAGACGGACCAGTCGTGGCCCCACGACAGTTCGAGCACGGCGCCGGCGTGCAACGTGATCGGAGCGAACTGGACGATCCCGTCCTGGGCGATCTTCCCCTTCTTGAACACGTCCGGCGTCGGCGGGGAGATGCTCTTCACGCGGATCGTCAGATCGAACGTCACCGTGTCGAAGCTGCGCCAGTCCGTGTCCACGACGACCTTGAAGAAGCCCGGCTCGATGACATGCGACACGACGTCCAAGACGTCGAGCACGTCTCCGGTCACCGTCGTCGCGTCGTCCGTGATCGTGAACGTCGCATCGCCAACCACGCGCGCCTTGAGGACGAATTCATCGTTCGTCGTCCGCTTCGCACTTTGCAGGTCCACGGAGACCGCGTTCCCTCCGAACGTCGGGTTGTCCTTGAGAGGGTTGTCGCCCAGGCTCCTGACGTGTACGCTCACGGAGATCTGTTGAACGAGCCGGTCGGACCGCTCCGGGATCTCGAGGACGAATTGTTTCAAGCGACCCGGGGACAGCGCGAGTCCTTTGGCGGCAAACTTCCCGTGGTCCAGCTCGATCGGAGAGAAGAACTCGCCAAATTCGTCTTCCTCGTCGCCGGGGAGCTGCTCCTTGTCCCCGAGCCGATGGCCACTCGCCTGCGTCTGCAAGTTCGAGAGGGCGCCCTCGACGTTCAGGAAGCCTTTGCCCGTCGCGGTGCGCGGATAGCCGGGGACCTTCGTCGGATCCGCGGATTGCAGGAGGGCCTGCTTCACGTCGAACGGCGTGGCGCCCAGCCCGTTCGCGCCGGCGAAGCTGCTCAGAAGGGCGGCCGCACCGGAGACCGCGGGCGTCGAGAACGACGTCCCGGAGCCGAACGCGAGACCAACCGATGAGCCCTGCGCGAACGCGGACAGGAGGAACGTCCCGGCCGCGATCAGGTCGGGCTTCGCCCGGCCGTCCGAGGTAGGCCCGCGGGAGCTGAAGAAGATCACCTGGGCGTCGTTCGACACGAACGCCTGGTTCCCGTTCCCCACGCCGAGTTGCTGGTCCCGCCGGATCCGGACCTGCACGGGGTCCGCCGCGGCGGCGACCGCGATGCCCGTCTGGGCGCTGCCCGGGCTGCTCACCGTGTTCGATGCGGGCCCATCATTCCCCGCCGCGCTGACGGGCAGGATCCCCTGGCTCGTCGCGAAGTCCACGGTCATGTCCTCGAGGTCGCGCCCATCGAAGAGGGTGGCCCCTCCGAGGCTCATGTTGATCGTGTCGATGTCGACGCCGTCGTCGACCCTGGCGCTGATGGCGGCGTTAATCCCCGCGAGGATGATCGACGTCGGGACCCCGAGTCCCGTGTGGTCGAAGACCTTGATGATGTACAGGTTCGCCTCCGGGGCGATTCCGATCAGCGGGATCAACTTCATCCCCGGGTCGGGTCCGTCCGGCAACGTCGCGCCGGTCCAGGATTCGATCGACCGCACGAGGAGACCCGTTGCGGAGCGTTCCACCGCGCCGCTGCCGGCGGCGACCGCGGCGACGAACGATCCATGGAAGTGATTCGTGGGCGCGTCGAAGCCCGGGAGCGGAGTGAAGTCGGGCGGCCGTCCGGCGCCGGGCGCGCAGAACGGATCGGACGAGGCGGCGCCGTCGCAACTCACGTCCACGCCGCCAATCACCCGCGTCGAAGTCCCGTCGTCGTTCTTGGGGGTAAAGGCCCCGTGCCGGGAGTTGATGCCCG
>VBME01000159.1 GCA_005878995.1 Methanobacteriota archaeon
GACAAACACCTGGCTCAGCTGGTCGATGTTCCGGCTGGCTCCATCGATGGAGTCCGCCTTCGCTTTCGCAATCGTGAAGGTGGGAATCGATGGGAGGAGCGGCGCCATCTCCCGGACCACGTCGTCCGACCGAAGGTAGCCCTGGGTCACGCCGCCCACGTTGGCGACCGTGATCGTGTTGATCTGGCCGTTCTCTCCCAGGGCAGCCTGAAAGCTGGACAAGGGGAGGAAGAGATTCTCCCCATCGTTCCACGCGCCGCGGCCTACATCCTGGACGATCTCCCGCACCGTTACGTTGAATCGCACGAAACCGCGGGGGCCGCCGATGTTCAGGATAAGGGTGTCCCCCGCCTTCGCCTCGATACCGGTCGCCAACTTCCCGTTGATGACCGCCTCCGACGCCCCGAGGCCGGACCCATCCCACGCCGAGCCGTCCGCGCGGAAGAACCGACCGAGATCGTGCGCTGGGTCGAACCCGATCAGGGTCGTGGTGGGATCGAAGAGGCGCGTCGACGGGTCAACCACGGCACCGCCGAGCTGGAATCGGGGCGCGAGCCCGACGACATTCGGCATGTTCGTGAGGTTCGCCTGAAGGTTCGTCCAGACTTGTTCGGAAAACGGGACTCGTGACCCATCGGGTGACGCGACGAAGACGATTTCGTCGACCGCGTCGAGAGCCCGGAAGACCGCGCTGCGGACCGTGTAGTCAAATGTGGTCTGGATGATGAACGACGAACTGATGATCGCGGTCCCGATGAGGAGTCCCGCGACGACGATTGCAACCTGCGTCTTCCGGCGGAAGAAATTCCCCGCGCCGATTCGAAGAGGGAATCGTTTCCGGCCCGCCCATATGAGGATCACGAGGCACACGACGCCTACGACGATGAGCAGGGTCGGGACGTCGGCCATCGGCCACCTCAGGCGGCCGTCGGCCGGAACGACTTCAGGATCGTCCCGTTCCGCATCAGGATGACGCGTTGCATCTGATTTCCGACGGCGCTGTCGTGGGTGACGACGATGAACGTCAGGCCCTTCTCCTGGTGCAACCGTTTCATGAGTTCCACGACCTCGTGGGAGGTTTCCGAGTCGAGGTTCCCCGTCGGTTCGTCCGCGAAGACGATGTCCGGCTCATTGACGAGGGCACGGGCGATGGCGACCCGCTGCTGCTGACCGCCGGAAAGCTCCGCAGGCTTCTTCGTCGCCTCGTTATCGAGGCCCACTGCGGCGAGGGCCTCACGGGCTCTGCGGCGTGCCCCCTTCGGGTCATCGCCTCGGACGAGCAGCGGCAACTCGACGTTCTCGACGCTCCGCAACACGGGAAGGAGGTTGTAGTTCTGGAAGATGAATCCCATCTTCATCGCGCGGAAGTCGGTCTTCGCGTTGTCGCTCAATGTCGACAGCCGCTGCCCTGCGATCCATACTTCGCCGGAACTAAAGTCGTCGATCCCGGAGAGGCAATTCAGCAGCGTCGTCTTGCCGCATCCCGAAGGGCCCATGACCGCGACCATCTCCCCTTTCTTGATGTCCAGGTCCAGTCCGCGGAGCGCATGGACCTCCAACTCGCCGCTGTCGTAGGTTTTCACAAGACGACGCGCGACGACGATACGGTCCTCGACCCGCTCCGGCTTCGCCGCCGACGCCGATCCAGGAGCGGTGATCGATTCCGTGGCCATCGGAGGTTCTCTCCCTATCCCGTGCGCCGAGGAAGCGGCGATAGATGAAGGTTTTGACGGATTTCGCCGGAGACCTCAGAGGCGAAACGAGGCGGCGAGCCGCGTCACGATCCACAGTCCGAACGACGTAAGCGCGAGGAGGAACCCGACCAGGACGGTCGCCTGCGCCTCCGCCGCGAACACCCCGAACGACCGCGCCGCGACGACGGCGGCTTGGGCCGCAAGGCCTCCCATGAAGCCGCCGAGGGAGACGAGGAAGAAGATCCCGAGCACCGCGAACGAGAACGCGGACGGCTTCACCTTGATTCGCGTCAGGAGCGCCGTGGCGACGAACGCCGACGCGATCGGCGCGGCGATCGGGAGGGCGAGACTTTCGATTGGAAGCCGGACGGATCGGGTCGCGCTCAGGAAGGCGATGTAGCCGGTGGTCGCCACGAGGCTGATCGCGGCGAAGCTGAGCATGAGGCCCCGGAAGTACGCCCCCGGCGGTTTCGCCGTCGTCAGGACGATCCAAAGGTTCTCCCGCTCGTAGAACGCCCAGTTCATCGCGAGGATTCCCATCAGCAAGGTCAGGATCTGCGTGACCGTCACAGCCCCGGTCGCGCTGCCACCCCCGGCCCCGAAGCCGGACGACAGGATCACCACGACGGCGAGGATCGCGATATACACGAAGCTCCCGTCCCGCCAGATCCGCACGAGATGGAGCCGCGTCATGAGGCTCGTGTCCCCGCCCTGCTCCGGCCGGAATCGGACGCGGGTCGTGACCCCACCAAGGCGCGCGGTCAAGTGCCGCTGGATCTCCATGCGGGAACCCATGTCGACCTGGCCGAAGCCCGCGGACATCGTGGGCCGGAGTCCGTGGACGATGTACGTGTCGCTAAGCACGTACCAGGCGAGGGCGATACCGCCGCCCCACACGATTGCGAGGAGGACATCGACGAGAGGCCACGCCGCCCCTCGGAGGACCGCGAGGCCGAGGGACGCGAACGCCGTTGCGGGAATCGGGAGGCCCGCGAACCGGACCGGGAAGGCCGGATCGGCGAGCCCCGCGGACGGGAGGAGGGACAGGATCAAAAGGGCGATCGTGACGAGCCGGACCGGGGCCTTTGGGTACCGGACCCGGAGGATGACGAGGACCTGAGCCGTCATCAGGACGAAGAACTCATAAACCACGAGCAGGCCGAAGAGCGGGGCCGCGGCGTAGACGGGTTGCCCCATCGTGACGGTCATCGCGACCGCCGCAACGCCCGCGGCGAGTCCGCCGGCGCCGAGCAAGCTGATCAGCTGGAAGAGGAGGTCCGCGACCAGGTATTGTCGCGGGCGAACGTTCGCGGTCAGGAAGAAATCGAACTCGGACGCGTGTGCCGTGACGCCCGCGCCGAGGGAGTACAGGAGCCCAACCGCCAGGAGCCCCGCCAGTGGAGCGGCGAGGATTCCAATGGCGGTGGTCGGATCCGCAGCCTTGACCGTCGTTCCGAGGCCCGCCCCGAATCCGAATCCCGACGGCAGGAAAATCAGGATGAGGGCGAGGTATGCGAGGGGCCCGAAGCGTCCGCGGAACGCGGGCCCGAAGAAGAATTGCAACTTGTACGCGAAGAGGGTGAGCGTCCGACCCAAGGTCTATCCTCTCCGGAACCAGCCGGTTCGGCGGGCTGTTTCGATGGCGGGTGCGACGGTCTCCTGGGTGAGCCGGAGAAAGACGTCCTCGAGGCTCCCCTCGGCTCCTGTGTGGGCCTGGGCTCGGAGGGCCGCGAGGTCTCCCGTCGCGACGTTTCGTCCGTGACTCACGATCGCCACGCGACTGCACAGGCGCTCCGCGGTGTCGAGCTGGTGGGTCGACACGAGGACCGTGGCCCCTGCGCGGGCCATTGCCGCGAGGCGCTCCTTCAGCAAGTGCTGCCCGGCGGGGTCGATCCCGATCAGAGGTTCGTCGAGGACGAGGATCGAGGGCTCGTGTAGGATCGCCGCGGCGAAGGCGACTTTCGCCTTCATGCCCTTCGACAACGAAGCGATCGTCTCATCCGCTTTCGGAGCGAGGTCGAGGGACCTCAGCAGTTCCGACGTGCGTTCGGCGATTCGGTTCCGCGGGAGGTTCCGGATCCGGCCGACGTATCCCAGGAACTCCGTTGGGGTCAGGTACTCCGGCAGGGTCGGGGCCTCTGGCATGTATCCGAGCTCCGCCTTGTACCCCACCGGGTCCGCGAGGACGTCGTGTCCCTTGACCCGGACGAGGCCGTAGTCGGGACGGAGCAGACCAACGAGGATCTTCAGGCTCGTCGTCTTGCCGGCGCCGTTCGGCCCGATGAGACCGACGATTTCCCCGGGGTAAGCTTGGAGGAAGAGACCTTGCAGCGCGGGCTGGCCATCGTACGATTTCCAGAGCTGCTGCAGGTCGATCGTGGCCAAGGCCATGGTGATCGTGTGTCGAGAGGCGTCCGCGACATTTGAAACGTTGGATGGAGTGCCGTGAACGACGGGGCTGCGGCCTTGCGGCCGCTATCGTTCAGACCCGTTTTCGTCCGAGGAGCCCGCGCAGTCGGTCCGCCTTCGCCTTCATTCCTTCGCGGTCGTAGAAGAGGACGGCCTCCGCGAGGTCCTCCCTCCAGCGGTCGTCGTCGTGGATCGCCCGCCGGAGCTGGGCCTGCGCCTCCCAGGCGGCCGCGACGCCCGCCCAGTCCTCTGCGGCACCGAGGACATCCTGCGCCTTCGTGAACGTGACGAACGCGAGGTCGAGGCGCCCTGTTTTGCCGTAGAGCGCCGCGAGGTTCAGGAACGCCCAACCGCGGCCCTGCAAGGACGTGCGGTCGTCCTTCCGGTGGAACCGCTCGAGCGCGTCGAGGAGGAACGCCTCCCCCCGCTTCGAATCGGCGCGGCTCGCCGCGAAGACCCCCGCCGCGAGGAGCGCCTGAGCCAAGACGTCGGCGTCGCCGGAGGCCTTGGCCTCGTGCAGCCCCGCGTCGAACGCGGTGCGGGCGTCATCCCATCGACGAAGCTCCATGAGGGCGTTTCCGTGACGCAGGAGCGCGAGCGCGCGGGAGGCGGGGTCCGGAGCCTTCCGGACGAGGTCGGCGTAAAGGGTCGCGGCGTCGTCCCACCGGAGGCCCCGCTCCTTCTCAAGCCCGTCGCGGAGCGCGGCGGCGAACGCGTCAAAGTCCATGGAGCGCCCCCAGTTCGCCGCTCGTAACCGGCCGGCCGTTTTCTCTCTTTGCCCCGGAGACAGGCTCAGTCAAGCCGCGCGACGTCCTCGACGGCGGCGACGATCCGCTCGATGTCGGCCGGGCCGACGCCCGGATGGACGGGCAGCTCGAAAAGGCCCGGGATCACGGCCTCGGCCACAGGACACCGGCCCCGGAGCTTCAGATCGCGGAGCGCTTTCTGCTTGTACAGCGGCATCGGGTACGAGGGCCGGCAGCCGATTCCGTCCTCCGTCAGGTCCTGCACGATCTCGTCGCGGGACCGCGGGAACGCGTCCTCCCGGCGCACGACGTACTGGTAGTAGGCGTGGACCATCCAGTTGCCCTCGGACGGCGGGACGAGCCCCTCGATTCCGTCCAGCGCTTTCGTGAGGGCGCGGGCGTTCGCGCGTCGCTGCTTCACCCAGCCGCCCAGCTTCCGGAGTTGCACGAGGCCGATCGCGGCCGCGATCTCCGTCATCCGATAGTTGTAGCCGAGCGCGACGTGCTGGTACTTGGACGCTTCGCCGTGGGACCGGAGGAGGCGTGACTTCGCGGCGACGTCGTCGTCGTCCGTCACGATCATGCCGCCTTCGCCCGTCGTCATGTTCTTCGTCGGGTAGAAGGAGAAGCACGCCGTCGCGCCGAGCTTGCCGGCCCTCTTGCCGTGGTATTCGGCGCCGGCCGCTTGGGCCGCGTCCTCGATGACGGGGATCCCGCGCTCGGCCGCCGCCTCCAAAATCGGATCCATCTCCGCGGTCTGGCCGTACAGATGGACAGGGAGGATCGCGGCCGTCTTCCGGGTCATCGCCCCGACGACTTTCGTGGGGTCCATGTTGTACGACGCGCGGTCGATGTCGACGAATACGGGTTTCGCGCCACAGAACAAGACGGTCGACGCGGTCGCGAAGAACGTGAGGGGCGGGATGAGGACTTCCTGGCCTTGCGTAATGCCGTGGGCGAGCAGGGCGATGTGAAGGGCCGCCGTGCCGTTTGCCACCGCAATCCCGTGCTTCCGTCCGAGGTCCGCCGCGAACGCATCCTCGAACGCCTTGACTTTCGGACCTTGGGCGAGCATGCCCGAGGCGAGGACCTCTTTGACCGCTGCGAACTCGTCCTCGCCGAGGATCGGGCGGGCGATCGGGATCATCCGAGGCGCGGAACGGACGCCGGCCTATGAAGGTTCGCCACTCACTTGCGGCGGCGGGAACGAGCGGGCCGCGACGCCTTCGTCAGCCCCGGAAACCTCTTGCCGTCGTAGGCGCAGTGCATCGTCCGGTCGAGCGGGCGGCCGCATTCACACACCCACCCGATCCGTTTCGCGGGGACCCCAGCGACGAGCGCGTGGGGGGGAACATCTTTCGTGACGACGGCACCCGCGGCGACCATCGCGTGGTGTCCGATCCGGACGCCGCACACGATCGTGGCGTTGGCGCCAATCGACGCGTGGTCCTCCACGTCCGTCGGCGTGATCGCCCATTGTTCCGTCACCGCCCTCGGGTACATGTCGTTCGTGAAGACCGCGTGCGGGCCGACGAACACCCCGTTGCCGATCGTGACGCCGTCGTAGACCGTCGCGAAGTTCTGGAATTTGCAGTCGTCTCCGATGACGACGTTCGTGTCGATGTACACGTCCTTCCCGACCCGGCAGTTGCGGCCGACGCGTGCATTCTCCCGGACCTGTGCCCAATGCCAGATCGTCGTGCCGTCGCCGATCGTCGCGGCGGGCGAAACGTCGGCGGTCGGATGGATCCGAGTGGCCATGGCCCCGATACCGCATCGCGACTCCGATATGAAACCTGCACCCTTTGGCGGCCATCCGAGTAGGATCATTTCGATTCACGTATCGGGAACGAAAACCAGGGCCTACCCTTTAAGTCGCCATGATGCGAGCGGCGCCGCGTGCAAGGTCACGTCGTCACCGGGAGCGAGAGCGCGCAAGCTCTTGCTTCGCGTGGCTTCGACTGGACAAAGGCGCTTACGGCGGCCCTCGGCTCGACGAGCGCCATCGTGATCGTGCTCGCCCTCCTCATCCCCCTGAACCTCACAGGCGGCTTCGGGATCCTTCTCTCCTTCCTCCTTTCCGCAGCAATCGTCCTGATGCTGACTCCGCCGCTGATTCGAAAAATGTTCGCCGGCGGGATGGTGGGCGTGGACGTGAACAAGGCTGCCAGAGTCTCCGTGGCCGAGCTGGGGGGGATCGCCGCCTTGTTCGCTTTCTCGATGTCGCTGACTTTGGTGGTGGGGATTCAGAAGCTGCTCGGAGACGTCGCAGAACCGCCTTTCCTCGCCGCGATCAGTGTGTTCTTCATGGCCGCGATGATCGGGCTAATCGACGACGTCTCGGACTTGCGGCAACGACTCAAGGCGGTGGCGGTCGCCTTCGCAGCCCTGCCGCTGACCCTCGTCCATCTGGGGGCCCCGGCAATCGACCTGCCCTTCGGATTCTCCCTTGACTTCGCTGGTCAGTGGCACCTGCTGTACTGGCTCATCCTCGTTCCGATTGGGGTGACGGGCGTTGCAAATGCCATGAACATGTCGGCGGGCTACAACGGGCTGGAGTCGGGCCAGATTGCCGTCATTTCCCTTTCCCTCCTCGTCGTTAGTGCCATCCGAGGGGCGCCCGAGGTGGCGCTGCTCGTGTTCGGCGCGGTCTTCGGTTGCTCCGCAGGCCTGTTCTTTTTCAATCGCTACCCCGCCACGATTTTCATCGGCGACATTGGAACCCTCGGTCTGGGGGCAGCGCTGGCCGCCGGTGTCATCCTCGGACATATCGAGTTCTACGGGGTGATTGCGATCGCACCGGCGTTCTACGAGATGATTGCCACAGCGTATTTCGGACTCCATGGGGCGAACGGGAACCGCAAGAAGGCGTACCGAAATCCCGTCTTCCTTCCGAACGGCGAGATCGCGGCGCCGGCGGGAACGAAGTACTACACGTTGGCCTCTTGGCTGCTCTCCCGCAAGCCACGGACCGAGAAAGGCCTCGTGCGGTCAATCCTGCTCCTGTACGTCGTCTGTGGCCTCTGCGCCGTTGTACTCAGTTTGGTCTGAGCCATGGTCCACGCGGTGAAAGCACCTAGCGACGTCGGACTCGCCCGACGAATCGCAATGGTCGCCTACACCGAGTACGCATCCGATCCCCGCGTCCGTCGGGAAGCCGAGACATTGGTGGCCGAAGGACACCGGGTCGAAGCGATCGTCCTCCGACCAAGATCGGGTCCGTCCGCAGCGGAGCTTGATGGCGTCCATTTGCATGAAGTCCCCTTGAGCGCGAGACGCGGCGGCGGAATGAGGTACCTCTACCAGTACGCCGTCTTCTTCCTCCTAAGCTCCCTCCTCCTGTTTCGATTGTATCGGCGTGTGAGGTTCAACCTGATTTACATCCACTCGTTGCCCGACTTTCAAGTGTTTTGTGCCTTGCCGTTCAAGTGCATGCGGATCCCGGTGCTGCTCGATTTGCACGAGCCGATGCCAGAGATTGTCGTCGCCCGACTTCGGAGGCCGACTGGATCGGCATGGTTCCGGATCTCCGCCGCGATCGAGAGGCTGAGTTGCCTCTTCGCCGACCATGTCATCGTTGCGAATGACGGGATTCGCGACGCCGTGGTGTCCCGGCGCGTGTCCCCGTCCCGAGTCACGACCGTCTACAACGTCTACGAAGTCGGTCCGCGGCCCGTCTCGCCGGAAGAGGTGCGGCGCCGTCTCGGACTTCCCGAAGGGCGTCTTCTGGTCCACGCCGGCGGAGTCAGTCCGGAGCGAGATCTCGCGACCCTGGTTGAAGCCGTTGCGCTGTTGCCAGGTCACGATGATATCCATCTGGTGATTGCCGGAGAGGGAGCCCCCGAGTACATCGAGGCGCTGCGAGGGCTCGCGCATCATCTGGGCCTCGGGGACCGCATCCGATTTGTACCGAAGATGCAGTTGGAACTGGCGAGGGCTCTTGTCGCCCTTTCCGAAATTGGCATTGTTACCCTCGAATCGAACCCGCTCACCCAGCTCGCTTGGCCGACACGGCTCGTCGAACTGGTTGCCCTCCGAAAGCCGCTTGTGGTTCCGCAACTCCCCTTACTCGCGTCGGTGTTGCGAGATGCCGCCCGATATTACCCACCTGGGGACCCGCAGGGCCTAGCACGAGCGTTGCAGGAGGTCCTCACCAACAAACACGAGTGGGAGTCCAAAGCGGAGGAGGCAGCACGGGTCTGCCAGGAGTTCGACGGCAAGCGAGCCCGGACTACGCTGCTCGAAATTCTGCACCGGGTGGACAATCCGACAATCCCCTCTTCCGCGCCGGCGATGTAAGTTCAGTCAATACAATCTGGGCGGAATCTTGGAACGGTTCGCCATCGATTGGGCGACGGTCCCCTCACGATCGTTTCGTTCACGCTTGATCTGGAGTCGCGGTCTTTTCCAGGACTAGAAGGATCTCACTCGACTTGTCGAGTAGAACGGGGAACTTCAGGAAGAACTGAGTCGGGATGCTCCTCAGGATCCTGGTCAGGCCGCGAACTTGCCTGACCTGAAAGACGCCCCTCGCGAATCGGAGTCGGAACAGTCCGCGCGTCATTGAGGCGATGTCGGAGTACGTAACGGGTCGATCGTAGGGCTGTCTTCGATCGCCCAGCCCGTCCGTCGCTGCCGGGAGGGGTGTTGTGAGGATCACACTACCACTCTCGCGAAGCACGCGCCAGCACTCGCGGACAAGAAGAGATTTTTCTACTACGTGTTCAAGCGCGTCGAGCATGAGGACGCTCCCGAATGAAGCCGAACGGAATGGAAGCCGAGTCCCATCGGCTCTCGCGACCTCCCCATGCCGCCGGGCGTCTTTCAGCGCACGAAGGGAAATGTCACAGCCGATGGCCTCGATTGATTTCTCGTCCAAAACGGACATGGCGATTCCGTTTCCGCAGCCCAAGTCGAGGATTCTCCCAGAATCGGTCGGGAGCAGCTCCATCGCTCGTTTTCGCAACGCCCCTTCGCCTGAGTCTCTCCAGTCATCCGACGAATCCCATACATTCTCCCAGAAGTACTCGTAGTCCTTCACGATCTTTTCCTTGCTGATCATCTCATCCTAACCCCCCCCAGCTTGTCGTCCGAGGACCGCTGAGGCGCATGAGGGATGACCGCGGGGCGCGCCGATGCCTCGTCCCGGACTTGTCGGAGAATGGTGGCGATCGATCGCGCGGTGTTTCGAAAGTCGATTGCCGTCCTGATCGCGGGATCGATTGAGCCGCGTTTCACCAGTCTCGCGGAAAGGGCATCGCGCAGCGCCCGCGAAAACGCCGCGGGGTCTGGCTCAACGACGACACCCGTTGATCCGCGAAGGAAGTGACGGGCTCGACCTACGTCGGTGGAAACTACCGGCAGTCCGGACCCAAGGGCCTCCAGGAGGACGATGGGGAGGCCCTCATAGGTGGAGGTGATCGCGAGGACGTTTGCCACCGCCATGAGATCCAAGACCTGATCATGGCTGGTCCGAGGTATCCACCGAAGCCACGGTCGACTGGACAGCGTCGCGGCGAGCCGGTCCCCCTCCGGGCCCTCGCCGACGACAACGGCGTTGAATTTCTGCCCCGAGGATGCAAGGTAGTCGCAGGCCGCGAGGAATAGGGATACGTTCTTCTCCGGAGAGAGGCGTCCGACGAACAAGATGATTGAGCTTTCCTCATCGATTGCGAAGTCCTGTCGCGGCGAGCCCTTGGGCCGGTGCTCGAAAGCTCCGAGCTCGACCCCGATGGACATCGAGACGAATTTTTCTTCTGGCTCCCGATGGTAACGGCGCGTGTAGTACTCGCGCACTCGATCCGTGACACAAATCACTCGACGAGCATTCTTGATGGCGCGCGGCTCGATGAAAGCTCGGAAAAGCAGCGCGGAAAGTCGACCGCGCCTGATCCGCAGGGTCTGTGCCACGACCCCGTGGGCCAGGAGCACAGTCGGCAGGTGCAGGTTCCGAAGGGCCCAGGAATAGTGCTCCGCGTTGGCGAGTACGACCGATTCCTCAGGGACTCGGAACTTTCGGGTTCGGACGAACTTCTTGAGCGCGCGAACGTATTCTGACTCCGACCGGACACTCGCGAGGACCGGAGAGAAGTGAACGGAGCTTCCATGGGACTCATGAGGGCCGACTCCCAGGACCGTCACTTCCAACCCAACCTCCGAAGACAGGGCGCAGAGCATCCGGACGAAGGTCTGCACGCCGCCACCAACGTCCGGACCGTCCAACGAGGCGGAGAACGGAACGATGATGGATTGGGGCCGAATGGACGGAAGGGTCACCCCTCCGCCTCCTTCGTGAGCTGGGGCTCCGTGGCGGACTCTCTGGGATCCCCAAAGGTCGCGGAAGCCACTCGGTTGCGCTCCGCATGTGGCCCTGCGAGTTGCTCGTGCCAGAGTAGGACGCTGTAAATTCGCCAGAGATCCCGACGGGCCCGTCTCGAACGTCGTCGAAGCAGCTTGCGCGCGCGCCGGACGTTCACGAGGTCGGCAAGCGCCGCAGGAATCCGCGAGCAGAGGCCGTTGAACGCGTTCCGGAACCCCTCAGACTGCAGCCAGGCGTCGGGCACGTCGAAGCCAACTTTGTCCCTTCTGCGCAGCACGCTTGGCGGCAGGTCCTCCTGAACCGCCAGTCGAAGGATGTTCTTGCGAACGTTCGCTCCGACGATTAAGCCCGGAGGCGAGTCGAGGACGAACTCTACCAGGCCATGGTCCAGGAACGGATGCCTCGTTTCGATGGAGAACGCCATGCTGTTCCGGTCCTCGTACCGCAGCAGCTCTGGAAGTCGACGTTTCACATGGAAGAGCAATGCGTCGCGTAGACTGCGGCATCTCACGAGGTCTTCTTCGTACGCGCAGCGAGTTCCAGAATCTCGGCGGGACCTGAGCCAAGGTTTCCACCAGAGCAACTGCTGGAATCCCGCGGGCAGGAAGAGGAATGAGACCTGAGCGACTACGGTCGCCAGGCGGGGAGCGTTCCTTTCGTCGAACAGGTAGGACAGGGCTTTGGAGAATTTCCTTCGGGCAAGGAGGTCCGCGATCGCGTATGACTCGAAATACTGGTACCCGCCGAGGTACTCATCGGCTCCCTGGCCCGTGAGCAGGACTCGGATGCCGGATTCATGGACGGTCCGCATCATGAGCCACTGCGCCACGATCGAAGGAGAGATGAACGGCTCTCCCTGGTCCTCGTGGCACGACTCAGCCCAATGCAGATCCATCTCCGGGGCCGCTTTCGTCGTGAGGGACAAGCCGCTTCGCACCGCGACTTCTTCCGCGTAAGGACGCTCGTCCACGCGCGAGCCCGGGAAAGTGACCGTAAACGCGCGATGAGTGTCATGCGGCTGACTCGCACTCAGGGTGGCAATGGTCGAAGAGTCGATACCTCCGCTGAGCAAGATTCCAACGGGGACGTCACTCCGGAATCGCAGGGCGATCGATCGCTCAAGCCTCTTGCGGAATTCGGCGATGCGCCCCCTCTCTGGCGAGTTCGTGGACGCGGCCGCTTCCGTCAATGAGTACCAGGCGCTGACGCGGATTCGGCCCGACTCGATCACACCACAGTGACCGGGGGGTAGCTGCTTGATATGCGAGAAAAAAGTCTTCTCGTCAACGTCCGTGACACCAAACCGGAGGAACTCTTCTACCGTATGGAGGTCGGCATCTCTCGGGACAAGCCCTGTCGTCAGGAGCGCTCTGGGCTCTGAGGCGAACAGGTAGAGTCCGCCCTCTTCCGCATAGCAGAAGGGCTTGATGCCGAAGCGGTCCCGCGCGAAGAAAAGGCGTTCATGGTCGCCGTCGACAATCGCGAAAGCAAACATGCCGTTGAAACGGGGCAGGCATTCGAGGCCCCACTCCTCATATGCGTGAAGGACGACCTCGGTGTCGCCCGTGCTCGCAAAACGGTGCCCGAGGTCGCGCAACTGATCGCGAAGTTCGACATAGTTGAAAATCTCGCCATTGTAGACGACAGTGCAATTCGAGTCCGGGCTCCTCATGGGTTGGTTCGAAGCGGGCTCGAGCCCGAGGATGGAGAGACGGCAGCACCCAAGGACCGCCGTCGCGAACCGCGTCACTCCCTTCGCATCCGGGCCGCGGTGCTCCATCTGGGCAACCATCGACGCGACCGCCTCGGACAAGGCTTGGATCTGCTTGTCGCTGCCTAAGTCGACGGCTCCGGCGATGCCACACATTCGAGGACTCCCGAACGATCCGCGTAGCGGCCAGACAGGGCGGCGGGCAGACCGTCTCCTCGGCCGATATGAACGTTTTCGAGTGAGTATCGGGCAAGATACATTGGGAGCCGGTGCTCGGGCCAATCGATTCTCGGCGGAACCGAATGATCGTTGAAATCAAGGCTCCAACCCACTCGGGAAGCTTCATTAAAGGGCAGCTGGCATTCGTCGCCGATGCGGGTCGCGCTCCTCGTGCCTTCGTCCGTTGCGGAGCCTCCCGATCACGAGCTCGGACCATCCCGCGCGGTTCGCAACTTAACGCGGGCGCTTGCCGTCGTCGATGGTCTCGAGGTCCTCGCAATGAACAGCCGGCTGACGCCCGGTGGACGGCAGAGTTGGGACTTGGACGGTTTCCGATATGTCCGGTACTGGGTTGGCTGGGGAGGGAGGGTGTTGCGAGACTTCCAACCGTCGATTCTCCAGACGTTCAGTACAACGGCCACCAATGCTGTCGGGATTTGGACCGCAGCCACCGCCCACCGATTGGGCGCGAAATGGGTGGACACTGTCCTGGGACTCGTGAAGCTCGAGAGTGAATACGGTTACTCGCATCGTCCCCAGAGCTTCCTCTTCGAGCGCCAACGACTCCGCGGCTCGGACTGCACCGTGTTCCCTTCGGCGTTTGCAAGGCAAGCAGCCTCGGAGGCGCTGGAAAAGCCACTCCGCAAAGCGGACCAAGTCATCCCACTCGGCATCGGGGACGAGTGGTTCGACCACGGAACCTGGGACTCACCAGCGACTCGCCGCTCCCCGGAGCCACGCCTCGATGTGGTGTCGGTGGGTGTCATCGCTCCCCACAAGGGCCAAGACATCCTGTTAGACGCGTTCAAACGAGCCAACGTGGCAGGCCGGATTCGTTTCGTCGGGCCAGAGCGAGACCACCACTATGGGGCACGCCTTCGGGGCATGGCAGGGAACCTCGGATCCAGCAAGACCGTGGAGTACACGGGGTTCCTCACCCAAGCTCAGACGATCGACGAACTGAAGCACGCAAATGTCTTCGCGTTGCTCAGTCGTTTCGATGTGTTCCCGTCGGCGGTTGTCGAGGCAATGGCCTTGGGGCACGCCCCGATTGTCACTCGGTCCGTGGGCGTGTCGGAACTCGTCGCAGATGGGACGTCGGGGTACATCGTCGAGGACGGCGACGCCGATGCGGTCGCCAACATCCTGGAAGAGATTGCGGCTAATCCAGAGGCTCACCGGCTGAAAGGAGATCGGGCGAGAGCACTCGCCCGCGAGCTTCGGTGGCCGATCATCGCCCAACGGTACGCGGCGATCTACCGCGATCTCGTCCGCGCCGCGAGTTGAGGAGCCTGAGGATGTCATGACTGAGTCAATAGACGACGCCGAGACCCTCGATGCGGGACCACAAGGGTTCGAAGGCAAGCCGGATGCTCGCTCGTCGGGAAAACACGCCAAGACTGGCGATGCCCTGTCCAAGGGAGAGAGCGGAACGGCTTCTGCGGGAGCAAGCCAAGCGAGACGCAAGAAACGGCACATGCCCGCTAAGCTCGCGCTCCTCTCAGTGACGCTCCTTACCATTGTCCTGCGGTATCCAGGCGATCACGAGCGTGGTGTCGACTCATTCAGTTTTCACGCGCTTGCGGCCGTCGTCGTCCAAACGGGTTCGATGGGGTGGCTCGTCAACGCGTTCTCATACTTCGGTCTCTCTCCATTCTCCTACCCGCCCGCTGTGCCGGTTTCCATCGCGGCATTCGTGGAGCTGTCTGGCCTCAGTGTGGAAGCTGCGATTCTCGTCTATGCCCTACTGCTCGGGGCCGTCGCGGGCTGGACCTCTTTCTTGTTGGGACGCGCAGTCTTCCATAAAGACAGCCCTGCCCTCATTCTGAGCTTCCTCTTCTCAATCTCCGGGGGCGTGGTGGCGTTTACGAACTGGAACCTCTCCAGCCGTGGGTCCTTGCTCGTCTTCGTACCTCTTGTGTTGGCCTTGACGATCCGTGCGGTTAGGTCCGTGCCTCCCAAGTCATGGAAGATGTGGCTCGCGGTCGCTTTGGTCAGCGTGGTCCTCGTCCTGATCCACTTCATGTGGCTGCTGTTGGTGCCTCTGCTGATTGCGACGCTCGCGCTCTATCGCATCGCGGCGGTGGAGAACACGATCCTGATCCACACGCGGGGCGCGCCGGCGAGGTCGCGAGTAATTCTGGCGACTCACGCCATCATTGCGTTCGTTTTCGCGGCAGGGCTTCTGTGGTCCGTCGCCGGCCTCTTCACCTTTTCCCATTTTCCGACAATCCGGAGCAGCGTCCTGCCGGACAATATCATCACCCGCGTCGGTGTCGAATATGCCACGGAGATGGGCCTTGCGATCGTCATGCTCCCGATTGGAATCTGGCAGGTCCTGATGTTCGCCGAACGCACCCGGCGGTTTGCCGCCACCGCCCTCATCGTGGCGTTCCTCCCCGTTTCCATCGATCCAGTGTATGGCATCCTGCTGGCGATTCCCGTGACGCTACTCGTTGCCTCGGCGGCTCTCTCGGGCAAGTTCCCACTACGCGCTCCTAGGATTCTTCGAAGACCTTTCATGCGGGGTGCGTTCGTCGTAGTCGCCCTCTCGGCTTTCCTCGTCGTCCCGTATGCGGTGACCGTTCCAAGGGCTGCAACAATCGGCTGCGGTCAAGGTGGAAGCTTGGACAACAGTGCCTACGACGCTGGAATGTACATGAGGTATCTCTCTCCCGACACGAATTTCAGTTTCGCGTGGGACGACCCGCTCAACGCGGCGCGCCTCGAAGCGGTTTCCGGAATCCCGAGCGTTGAACCGATCTTGTCCATCGGCGTCCTTGCTTATCCGTGGCTGGCGCAACGAAATCGTATTGAGTTCACCCGATCCGACGACGTGTTTCAGGGATTGATCAGCGAACAACAGATCCTCCGCGTCAGGGAGTGGATTTCGGCGGCGGGAGCCGGGTATCCGTACTACTTCGGAAAGCATAGTTTCGTGTTGTCCCTGAATACCCCAGATTCCGCGGTGGGGTCTGCCATTCTCGACGCGTACGGGACGCGGTATGCGGTTCAAATCTGTCAAACGAGTCCGAGCACATTCTTTCGTGCCGTGAGTGCTACCAGCTACGTTGTCTTCGACAATCGAGCACAGCGCGTGTACTGGATTGCCCGCTGAGCCCGCGCTCAACGCGCGAGTCAAGGAGAGCTTGCCCACGGAGAGGAACACCAGCAGGAGCCCCCGCTATTCCGCGCCGTCGTCGCAGTCCAAATCCAATGCGATAATCTCTCACAACATCACATATACCGAAATCGTCACACGTGGTCGCTGTCGATGATAGTGGGATCCCTACACGACGTGCTCTCGAGGCAGGATGGCGATCCCAGTGGAAAAGCGCCCAGATTCTTGGTCTTCTCCTCCGCGTTTCTCTTCCGGGCGGAGCGATACGCAGAGGCCGCCCGTTCGTGGGCCTTGGCGACAATGCTTGAAAAGTCTGGCTTTCGGGTGTTCCTTTTCGGCCCCGATTGTCGCGGCTACCAAGTCCGAAGCTCCGCGCCCGCCCGCTCGCAGGCCCCGGAAGAATCGCTCAGACACCCGAGCCTTCTGAAATTCATCTGCATGGGGCCGGTGAAAACCCTCTTGGTCCTGATGCGCGCGTTGTCCCAGGGCCCTTGGGCCGAGAGTACGACGGCGTGTGTGCTGTTGTACAACGGAGGCTGGATGAGTTTCGCGGCATGGATGTACGCCAGGCTGCGGCCATCACCGTTTCTGCACCTCGACCTGATGGGGATCGCCGATCAGGAGGCTGCTCTCGCAAGGTATCGCTTCTGGAAGGGGAAAGCTCGAATCTTTCGGTACGCCCTCCGCAGGACCGTTCGGCAGTCACATATCCTCACTACGGTTAACGCCGCCCACGCCGAAGTGATCAGCCGGCTTTACGGGAGAGATGCCGTCGTCATTCCGGATCGTCTCCCAGAGGACCGGATGAGGCGTCTGGGATCCCTTGAAACCCCTACGGAACGCCCGACCACCAACCTGTTCTTCATGGGGTCGCTTTCGTCGGGACGGCTCGACCTGTTCCTTCGGGTCTGCCGCGACCTGATTGGCGAACAGCCCCGTCTCCGGGTCGTAGTCTGTGGAAGCGGATCGGACCTCGAGCGGTACAAGGCAGAGTTCGAGTCAGAGCGCATCCGATTCCCGGGCTACATCGGCGGCGAGCGGTTGTTCGACTACCTCGCCGATGCCGACATTTGCTACAGTGACGTCTGGAGCGAGATTGGAACTCCATACAAACTCATCGAGTACATGGCAGCAGGGCGTGCGATCGTGACCCACAAGACTCCGGCCGTGGACGATCTCATCGCTGACGGCGTTGAAGGAGTAGTTTGTGAGCCGCGGAGGCAGGACCTGAAGGACGCTCTCCGGTCCCTTATCGATGACAAGGACCGGAGGCGACGTCTGGGTGCGCGAGCACGGGAGAAAGCAATGGCGCTTCACGCCGTCGACTGGCGCGCTCAGGTGATCGCGCTTTACCAATCCCTCCCCGGATGGAATCGCGTAGGGGACCACGGCCCGGGATACCACGACCCCGCGGCGGAGAGTGGCGCATAATCTCGCCCTGATTCCTACAGCGCGAGCGTCCCGCGAAGGTCATCGGCCACCCGGCCTCCCAGGACGGCCCGTTAGCGACTCACGGGCTCCGGCGCCGTCCGAGGCCCACAAGGCTGTGGCGGAACAAACCTTCGAAAACGTCCCGGTCTGCGATCCTCAGCAAGACCAAGTAGATTACGACGCCGAGAGGCGTGAGGAGCAACAGGACAACCGTCTCGGTGCGAATCGCCCAGTCCGCGAACGGGATTGCGACGGTGGACGGAGCGATTGCGAAGAGCGCGAGCTTGGAAAGGAACACGACAACGCCCATACTCTCCGCCGCCAAGATTGGCCCACGAATCGAGCGGACGAGGTCTGACGGCCGCGCGCCCACTACCCGGGCCGAGCGATGAATTGAAATCAGGAACACGACAAAAACAGGGATCGTCATTGCAATCGCGGTGCCAACGATACCCATACCGATCGTCAGTGGGAACAAGAGGACGACCGACAGGAGGAGCACGTACAGATTCAAGCGCGCGATTTCGTTGGGAGTCCCAGCGGCCGAGAAAAGAGAGCTGCTGAAGTCCAACAAGCCCCGGCAGGCACCGTACGCGCCCAGCACGACCAGCGGAAGAATCGAGGGCTCCCACTGCGGTCCGAAGAACACGATGACCAGCTCCGGGGCGATGACCGCGAGGCCCACTCCCGTTGGGAGAATCGCGGCGGCGGCATAGGAGAGGCTCTCGCTGTAGGCGCTCCGAAGGCGCGTTCGGTCGGCTTCGATTTTGGCTAGGGACGGGAACAGAGCTGCGCCTGCGGGCGTCGAAAACAACGCGACCGGGAGATAGCCAATTCCGTAGGCAACTGCATAGAACCCGAGCGCGATGCTGCCGAGGAAATAGCCGATTGCGAAGTTGTCAATGTTTGTGATCAAGAACCCAAGCAGGGCGGCGAATACAAGATAACGGCCGAACCCGACCAAGGACTGTACGGTGCCGCGGTCGAGCGACAAATGGAACCGATACGGCTGAACAACAATGTAAGCCAAGGTCGCGAGAACCTGGGCAGCCACGAAGCTCAGCACCAAAGACCAGACTCTGAAGCCAGCGAAGGCGAGTCCGATCGAAAGCGCCGAGTTCGCGATCTGGGCGACAAGGTTCGGTACCGAGATGGCCCGGAACTTCAGGTCTGCGACAAGCCGGGTCGAGGGAACAAAGGACCAGGGGGTAACGAGATAAATGAGTGCCAACACCTGGGTCGTGGAGGACACGCCGGGCGTGTTGAATAGCTGAGCCCAGGGATTCGCGAGAACGAAGGTCACGGCGAAGAGGACAAGCGCGATCAGAAGGCGGAGGGACATGCCGACATCGTAGTCGCGCTCTGTCGCGCTCGGACCTTTCTGGACAATCGCATAGTCGAGGCCGAAGTTCCCGAAGGTGGACACGAATCCGAGGAGACCGACTGCGAGAGCGAACGTCCCAAAGTCTTCCGGAAACAATAGGCGCACGAGAACAATCTTGGTTACCACAGCAAGGCCGCGATTCAGCCATTGAAGGGCAACAAGAATCACGACGTTCTCCGCGGTCCGGACGCGGAACACTGAATTCGATATGACTGCCTCCTATAAAAATCTCCAGAAGTCCGATTCCCCGCCCCGGTTAGGCGGCTCGAACGGCAACAGTCTGCAAGCCGGCCGACCCGGATGCTCGAGACCTGAATCTTGCCTCAGGTCGGGTAGTCGATGGGAGAAGAACCGGGTGAATCAGCGCCCGTTCGGGCCAAAGGGCGTGGCTAATCCTTCTGGGATCGATGAGTTCGTGGAGATTCGAGCCTACGTTCCGCGCACAACGAGAGCACCATCCACGCGGAAGCTCCGGCCGCATGCGGGACACCGTTGTGCCGTCGCGAGGCAATTGCGGTGATAGTACGATCCGCATGCGCAACGAGTTGCCGGGATGACTGGTGTTAGCGCTTCGGAACAGATTCCGCAGCGAAGTTCCGCGTGTGTTAACCGGCCTTCGGATGGAGCGGCGGTGCTGGCGCTCCTCTCAAGAGGCATCAACTTGAATGCGACCGACCAAAACAGCGCGATCCAGCCGAGAAAGATCAACCAGCCTGCGTAGGAATGAGCGATGAGCATGTTCTGCAGGTCCGTCGCAGCGGTGTCCGTGTAATAACCGATGAGGACGATGACTACCATTCGGAGAACATTCGCCGCATAGGAAGCCAGGAGTCCGAGCCCGAGGAGGACCCACATCCTTTTGGACGGTCGCTCATACTCTGTGAGGACAAAGGCCGCGAAGGCCGACGCGAAGATGCCAAAGGAATAGATCCCCGAACACGAGGTCGTGATGACGATCGTCACCTGCACCGCCAAGTTCCGGGGCGTGAACGTCAGCCCCGGGGCCGTTGCCCCTGGGACTGCGTGGACGGAGTTCGGCACACCGAGGACGGAGAGGACGGCCCCGGTCTCGGGAGCGAGCGCGGCCCAGGAGTAGAGGTCAACGGAACGTTCGAAGTCCGCGTAGTAGGCGCGGGCGACGAGGAGGGGAGCGACGAGGATCGCATTCAACGCGATGAAGAACATCAGGACGAAATCCCGTTCCCGTGCGTATCGAGGTGGGACGAACCCGTAGGCCATCAACACAAACGCCGCGAGCAGGACGATGATGTCCTCGGTCAGCAAGGCTGGGGTCGCAGACAGCAGTAGGTTGAACGAAAGATCCGCAATCACGATCGCCACGCCGATCGCCGGGAAGAGCCTCACGAGACGGCCGTCCCAGGTTAGCCAATGGAGCAGCCGATTGGCGAGGTTTGGCGCGCTCTGGACGGGAACCTGGCCGGTGGGCCACACGGCCCATGCGAAAACCGCGCCACCCAGGATGAGGAATGGAATTCCGAGCCACTCGAGGATGCTGCCTTTCGGCCGGTCGATGAGGAGTCCGACTCCGGCGAAAGTCGTGATGAGCGCGATGAAGGTTGTTGCTCGGCGAGACTTCGACAGGGACGCAATCCGGTCACGGAGGTTCATTAGGGTCTTGTTCTTCCACCCCGTCGAACTGTATAAGAAAGCTCGCCGCCGGTTATCGGGCTCGCGAGGCGTCGGACGATTCATATAGGCCGGCCCCCCTTCGATGCATTTGGTCGGCTTCATGAAAGTCGTCGGCGGCTCCGCCTCGGTCCCGCTCGCACGCGGGATCGCGAAAGAGGTCCGCGCCGGCTTTGTCGATGTGGCCTTCGAGAAGCACCCCGGTGGATTCCCTGACGGCGAACGGTACGTCCGCCTGCTCGGCCCCGTCGCGGGCGAGCATGTCGTACTCGTCCAGACGACGCACCCGGATCCGATGATCGTCGAGTTCCTCCTCCTCGCGGACGCGATTCGGGATGCGGGCGCCCGCCGGATCACGGCCGTCGTCCCGTACTTCGGCTACGGCCGACAGGAC
>VBME01000160.1 GCA_005878995.1 Methanobacteriota archaeon
GACGAGTGCCGGCATCCCGGATGCATTCCTGTTGCGGTACGACGTCAACGGCACGCTTCTGGGGGTCCGCCAGTTCGGCACGTCCCGGTTCGACAAAGGGGACGGCATCGCGGTGGGTGTGTCCGGAGTCTACGTCGCCGGCGAGACGAGTGGATCCTTCCCGGGAGCGACGAACGCGGGCGGCCTCGACGCCTTTCTGGTCTCCCTCACCGAACCGCCGCCGCCTCCGGTTCCACCCGGGCTTCTGCACGATGCGGTCTTGTTCGTCGCCGTCCTTGCGGGCGTCGGAATCTTGGTCGCCACGCTCGCGGTGATTTCCCTCCGAGGACAGCGAAAGCGCGGCAAGGTCCAAGATCCGCCAAGGGCCCCACCGCCGGTGGGATGAACGGCTCGATGAACGGGCCGAAGCCGGGACTTCGGGAACCTCTCGCGGAAAAACGGTTGCCCCCCGACCCGAGGCCTCGAGGGACGGGTTCGAAAACGAGAAATCGGACGTCTCCTTCTCGGAGCGGAGGACCGGACCGAGCCCGGAGGGAGACGCCATGGCGAAGCGAGTCGGGGCAGGTGCACGACAATCAACGATCCCACCAACGATGAAGGCCGCCGCGATCGATCGGTTCGGCCCGCCGTCCGTACTCACGACCCATCGCCTCCCCGTCCCCAAGCCCGGCCCTCACGAGGTCCTCATCGCCCTCCATGCGGCCGGCGTCGGCTCTTGGGACGGGCTCGTGCGGGATGGGTCGTGGCGGCCGTGGGGACAGAAGGCCCCGTTCCCGATCATCCCGGGCACCGACGGCGCCGGCATTGTCGTCTCGACCGGAGCCAATGTCAGAAAGGTGCAAGTCGGAGATCGGGTGTGGGCATGCCACTATTCGAATCCGAAGGGCGGGTTCTACGCGGAGTACATCGCCGTGGACGCGGGCAGCGTCGGCCGCGTGCCGGAACACCTCAACCTCCTGGAGGCGGGGGCCGCGCCGACGACGGGATTGACCGCCCTCCAGGGGATCGACGGTGCGCTGAAGCTGAATCGTGGAGAGAGCGTCTTGATCGTCGGGGCATCCGGGGGAGTTGGCACCCTCGCCGTGCAGTTCGCGAAGCTTCGAGGCGCGCGTGTGATCGGTACGGCCTCCAACCCGGAAGCCGCCGCGCTCGTCCGCGGTCTCGGGGCCGAGGCGGTGATCGATGCCCGCAGCCCGGACAGCGTCCGCCGGTTGAAGGAGCTCGCCCCGGACGGGCTCGATGCGGTGTTCGCCCTCGCAGGCGGGGACGGGCTGGAGCGAGGCATCGACTTCGTTCGCATGAACGGCCGCGTCGCCTACCCGAACGGAGTCGAGCCGGTGCCGCGTCGACGCCCGAACCTCCGACTCCTCGCGTACGACGGCGAGTACGGTCCCACGGAATTCGCGGCGCTCGCGCGCGCGGCGGTGGAGGCTCGTCTCCAAGTCCCCATTGCCGCCGAGTATCCGCTCGATCAGGCCTCGTTAGCTCACACCCGGGTCGTGCAAGGTCGCCTTCTGGGCCGGATCGCCCTGCGGATTGGGGAGGAAGGAGGAGGCGAGTGAAACCGGCTAGGGCGCTCACGTCACGCGCACGTACAGGTGGAGTTCCCGGTACGCGCTCGAGAAGTCACCGTCCTTGAAGAGGAGGAGCCGGACCTTCCAGAGGCCCGTGTAGTTGATCTGGAACGTGTAGGGCCGGGTCCAGTTCCGGCCGTCGGCCAGGGTGACGTTGAACGTGGACCAGGTCGTTCGGTTGACCTCGAAGGGCTCATTGTATCCCGACGTGGCGTTGTAGACGAGCTGCACGCCGACGAGGTCCACTCGGATCGGGCAGTTGACCGTCTCGGACTCGTAGTTCACCGCGTTGATGATGACGCTCCTGCCGACGGTGCCGGCACTCGCGCCACAGCTGCGACCCGCTCGAATTAAATAGCGGGCTTGAGCTAGCGCTCCTGGGGGAGTCGACCTGTCTCTTCGATCAGCGACAGTGAATTTTGTTTTTGTTGCCCTCTTGGGCCTCGTAGCAATTCTCGCGCGTGCGGTGGCGGTCACCACTCGGGGGCCTTGGTTCTCTGCGGAAGTTTCCATCCAAGTGTATTCGGTCACGATGCTTGGGAGCGTGTTTCTCGGCCTTGCTCTGGTGGCCCTCGCCTCGTTCCGCGCGGCCCACCTTGACGAATTGATGCTGTCCATGGAAATCCGGACCTCCGTGCTGGCTCAGGTGACCGGCATCGACCTTCGAACGAAGGGAGACGATCACCGAACCTCGCTCCCGACGGCAACGATTGGCCTCGACGATGTCCTTGACGGCCTCGAGTCTTTAGCAGACGGCGGGTCACGCACGATGCGGCTTGCGCACGACACCGTGGTGCAAGTTCCAGAGGTCAGCGTCCCGGTTGGTCGGCGTTCCGTCGCCGACATCCAGCGAGACATGGTAACCCGTTATCAGAGCTTGGAGTCCGCCCGGAATCGTGTCTGGACTTCCGTGTTGGGTCCTCTCATCGTTTCCCTCTGGTTCCTGGCCGGCGCGGCCGCGATGCTCCCTGGGGCAGCCGGGTTCGCGCAGACGAACTTCCAGCTGAACACGATGCTCGTGTTGTTCCTTGCGTACGGTTGGCTGCTCCTCCTCTCGTGGGCGGTCGCGAGCGTCGTCATGCTTCCGTCAGCTTCGCTCCAACGTCGAGTGTTCCGGCCGAGACTGTGGGAGAAGGTGGAGTAGCCGGCTGCTCAGAAACTGGCGTTTACCCGGCATCAAGGATCCATCCGTGGGCGACATTTCCGCATGATTTTTATGCTTGAACAACGTCCATATCGTCCTGAGTTTGGGAGTGGGGGTTCACTACGCGCGAGTCGGCCGAGATTCCGTCCGCTCTTCTCTCGGCCGTCGACTTGACCGGGCCGATCGACGGCGTCCTGCTCATCAAGAGGACCGGGGTGTCTCTTGCGGCTTGGGCGAAGAAGCCCGTAGCGTTCGATGTCATCACGGTCATGAGCGCGACCTTGCTCGGCTCCGTCGACATGATCGTGCAAAGCTTGGGTGGCCCCAGCCCTCAGACGATGCTCGTCGACGTCGAGGGACGCCGGATCTTCGCGACGAAGGTCGATTCCCAGCTCGCCCTCGTTCTGCTATCGGTACGAGGCGTCGGGGAGTCGTTCCTTCGCCAAGAAGCGCAGCGCCTGATCGCCAAAATTTCCGCGACGAAGGCGAATCAGCGGCATAAGCGGAGTGAAAAGGCTTCGCCGACCCGGTCCGTCCGTTAGGGAGTGGCGTAAGGCGCCCAACCCGCAGTTCCCGTCGCGGATTGATTTCGAGTAGGGTGATGGTTGATATGGGGGAGCTCTCATACCCTCCATCGGGTTCCTCGTTTTTGAACGGGAAAGGTCAGAACGAACTCTGATTCGAACCGTCGCCACCGGGGGAGGCGACGCGAAGGAGCGCAGCTCGAATGATGGTGAATCGCGGGATGGGAGGAGACGGCCTCGACCATCCGACCCGCCGTCGCATCTACCGACATTTGCTGATGCTTCCGGGGGACCACTTCCGGTCGATTGCGCGGTTGCTCAAGCTCGGACACGGAACCGTGATTCACCACATTGAAGTCCTCACCCGCGCGGGACTCATTGCGAGCGAGAGCGCGAACGGACGCGTTCGATACTATCCGAAAGGCGTCGACTCGGAGTCGGAGCGCAATCAGCTCTTCACGAAGCATTGGAACTACCGGGACCTCCGACTTCGGATCCTGTTTGTCCTGAGGCGGACGGGCGGCGGCCGGCCGGGCGAAATCGCTCGGCTGCTCGGGATTAGTCGACAGCTGGTTGGATATCATCTCGCACGGCTGAAGGAGATGGGGCTCGTCGATTGGGAGAAGGGCCGCTATCGGGCCCGAACCGGCGGCGAGACCCACTGAAGCGCATGAATTGGGGCGCAGCCCCGGCTCGTCCCGACTCGGCGTTCTTCTGGTACGGATTTTGACGCCTGCGAGGCAAGTGAGATAGGGAGCCGCCATATTCTCGGGGCAGCGGAGGGGACGGTTTACGAAACGAGGTTTCTCGATTGCCCTAGTCATCACAGCGGTTCTCACCGTCACCGCGATTCCTCTTGCGATGCTCGAGGCCCGCGGTGCGGACCGGATGTTTACGTTTGCCGCGGCCGGCGACATCGGAGGGACGAAGAATTCCATATCGACTTTGACTCGCCTCGGCCACTCGAACGCGAGCTTGTTTCTTGCCCTCGGGGATTTGAGCTATGGAGGGACCGGCTCCGAGGCGGCTTGGTGCAATCTCGTGATCAGTACGGCGGGCAGTCAACTCCCGTTCGAACTCATCGCCGGGAGCCACGAGGATAATGGGCCTGACGGCTTGATTGACAACTTCGTGCAGTGCCTTCCGGACCGAACCGGCGGAGTCCAAGGGCTGTACGGGAAGCAATATTACTTCGACTATCCGCAAACGAGCCCGCTCGTTCGGTTCATTCTGATTTCTCCCGGACTCACGTTCACCAACGGAGGCAAGTACGGTTATGCGGTGGGATCAGCGAACTTCATGTGGGTCTCGAGCGCGATCGACGGAGCCCGATCGAACGGGATTCCTTGGGTCGTGGTCGGCATGCACGAGTTGTGCATTTCATCGGACGCGAACGCGTGCACCGTTGGTCAGGACCTCACGGACCTGCTGATTGACAAGCGCGTGGACCTCGTCCTTCAAGGGAACTCGCACACGTACCAGCGGAGCAAGCAGCTGACGTGTGCCCTGCGGACACTCTTCATCCCCGAGTGCATTTCGGGCGCAGGCTCTCCGGGCACGTACACGAAGGGCGCCGGGACCGTGTTCGTCGTTGCAGGGACTGCCGGCAAGTCGATCAGCCCGATCAATCCGACCGATTCCGAAAACGCGTACTTCGCTCGGACCATGGGGTCCGAAACGACCGGCCTGGGGTATGGGTTTGTGTCGTACACGGTGACCCCGAACAACCTCTACATTCAGACATCGTTCTCGGGTGCGCAGTCGGATAGCGCCAGGATCATCACGGGCCCTGGCTCGGTTCCCACGCCGCCTCCGACGATTGCCGGATCGTCCTTCAGTTTCGCATCAACCGGGAGGTTCGCGCGAACCGCGGACACGGCCGCGACCTTGAACCGCATCGCATCATCGGGTACCGACTTCGCGCTCGCGAATGGGGACTTCAGCTACGCCGGCGCCGGGTCTGAGCCCGCATGGTGCAGCTTCGTAACGTCGCGAGTCGGTGCTTCATATGCGTTCGAGCTCGTCGCGGGGGACCACGAGGACAACGGCCCGGATGGTTTGATCGACAACTATGCCGCGTGCCTTCCGGACCACTTCGGATCTCTCACAGGCGTGTACGCCAAGCAATACTATTTCGATTACCCGGCGACGAGTCCTACGGCACGCATGATCTCGATTTCCCCCGGGTTGACCTTCACGAACGGTGGCTCTTACGCGTACAAGGTCGGGACATCGAACCTCGCTTGGCTCATCACAGCCATCGATGGCGCTCGCGCGAGTGGAATCCCATGGGTCATCGTTGCGATGCACATGACCTGTTTTGGGACCGGGCCTAACCCTTGTGCCGTGGGACAAGATCTCGTTGATGTCCTCACCGCCAAGCGCGTGGATCTGGTGTTGCAGGCCCAGGACGGTCTGTACCAGAGGACGAAGCAGCTCACCTGCGGGATTCGGACCCTGTATGTTTCCCAGTGTGTCGGCTTGGATGGCTCCGCGACCCAACCATACCGGAGGGGCAGCGGGACTGTGTTCGTCACAGAGGGCATGGGAGGGAAGGGGATCGAGTTGAGTAACACGGCCGACCCCGAGCTTCCGTACTTCGCGGAGACGATGGGAAAAGGCACGGTCGGCGCGGGTTTCGGATTTGTCAAGTACACGGTCACACCCGATCACATCACGGCGCAGACCTCGTTCGCGAACTCTTACTCGGACACGTTTAGCATCGTCGGCGTGCCGTCGGCGGATTTCGCGTTCAGCCCCGACTCTCCCATCGTCGGGGACTCGGTGAGCTTTACGGCGAGTGTGTTCGGAGGCGCCCCTCCATACACCTTCGCATGGGACTTCGGAGATGGGACAGGCGCGGCCGGCGGCGCGGCCTTGCATACGTACGGCGCACCAGGCACGTTCAACGTTGCACTCATGGTCACCGATGTCGGTGGCGCAGCGGCGCGGCGGGTCGTGAAATCCATTTTGGTGGCCGCGGCTCCCCTGGTCGCTGACTTTGCATTCAGTCCCGATTCCCCGATTGCCGGGGACCCCGTGGCATTCACGCCGAGCGTCGCCGGTGGCGTATCGCCGTACACCCTTTCCTGGGACTTCGGAGACGAATCGTCCGCGTCCGGCGACGCAGTCGCGCATGTGTACGGGTCCGCGGGCACCTTTGACGTAACCCTGACGGTCCTGGACTCGGGCGGGGCATCAACGACGATCGTGAAATCGGTCACGGTTGCACCAACACCCCTCGTTGCGGACTTCACCGTAGATCCGGCGTCTCCCGGCGAAGGCGACATCGTGGCCTTCGTCGCCTCCGCCAACGGCGGCACGGGTCCGTTCTCATTCGCGTGGGATTTCGGGGATGGCAGCGTTGACTCAGGACCTTCCACAACCCACGTCTATGTAGCCGGAGCCTATACGGTGACGCTCATCGTGACCGATTCGGGCGGGGGGACGTTCTCCGTCTCGAAGACCGTCACCGTCGCCCGGTTGACCCAATCGTAGATTCGGTCCTGGCCCGAAACGTCCGGCACCGGCTACAGGTCGAGTCCTGCCGCCCGCAGAATCGCGTCACGCACGCGTTCCGGCGCCTGGCTTGCATCGATCCGGACCATGGACAGCCGCTCCCTGAGCTGGTCGTACTCCCGGACAAAGACACGGAGCCGCGGGAGGCTCCACTCGCGTTTGCGGATGAGCGCCTGTTCCGGCGCGATTTCGAGCAATACCGCGAGGTCGGGCGGCGGGTTCATGCCGACGAAAATGTTCTCAAGGCCCGCGAAGAGGGGACCCCAGGAACGCATGTACGCGAGGACGTCCGCGACGTACCGATCCGCGACGACAATTCGATTCGCTTTGAACGAGGCGGAGAGTTTCAGGCGGACGTACACGTAGTCGAGGATCGTGAGGGCCTGATACGCGGTCCGCGACCATCGGTGTCGGTCCCACTCATCCATAGAGCGACCGATTCGCTTCCAAAGGGATTCGTAGAGAGCCGCAAACGAGATTCCGGGCCGGCTCTCGGGTTTGTACCATGGTTGGCGGTGGCCATAGAAGTAAGTGGCTTGGAAACCACGTTCTCGAAACACAGACACGACGTTGTGGGCCACCGTCGTCTTCCCCGTCCCGTCGATGCCCGAGATCGAAATGAGAATGCCTCGGCTCGCGAGGCGCTCCGACCAACTCGAGGGCAGGGGCCGTTTCACGGATGGTGGCGTTTCGACGGACCCGAGTATCGGAACGAACAAGACCCATGCCGGTTTCCGAACCGGATGAGGTTCCCGCTTTCGGAATCGGCGAGGTTGTTCTCCTGCTAATGATTGGACCCTTTGTGAATCTTCAGGTGCGCCGGTTGAATGGCGTTTCGAGAAGTCTCTCCCCGTGCGGTTAGGAACGGTCAGCCAGCGCGGGGACACATCGCTCGCAGAGTGATGAGGACAGCCGGGCTTCAAATTGCGTTCGGTCGCCGGAGACGTTCGGAAACCCCTCGAGCCCAGCTGCGCCGCGTCTGGGACTTGCAAAGGATACCGGGACAAAGACCAGGTTTTGTCGCTGGGGCCGGACATTTATCATTGCCTATCAGAAGTGGTAGTCAACGATGGACATTAAAGCCAAGCCTTGATACCCGGAGGTTGCGGTGGGGCCGCACTCCATGCTCGAAGGGTGCGCGAAGGACAACCGCAACGGCACGGCCGCGATCCTCGGGTTCCTTTTCCTACTCCTCGGAGCGATTGCGTCGGGCGCACCCTTCTCCGCTCCCACCCGACTCTCCATCGACCCGAGCATCTCCGTTGCCTCGGCCAGTGGGTTCACCTCAACCATATCGTCGGGGACCTACTTCGACTATGTTCTCATTATCGTGATGGAGAATCACGCGATCTGCGACATCCTCACGTCGTGCGGCGGCACCGGCACGTACATGACGACCTTCGCGAACGCACACGGGCTGGCCACGAAGTATGTTGACTGCAACAGGCCGAGCCTCCCGAACTACCTGTGCCTGGCGGGAGGCCAGGACTTCGGTTGTGGCGGCTACGATGGAAATCCCCACTCGAACACCTGCACGAATCTCGCTTGGAAATCCAAGAACATCGTGGACCTTCTCGTCAACGCAAGTCTGACGTGGAAGGCGTACATGGAAGACATGCCGAGCAGCTGTTACGGCAGCAACTCGGGCCGGTATGCGGTCCGCCACAATCCGTTCGTCTACTTCAGCAACATCGTCAACAACGGAACCCGATGCAGTCGCGTCGTCCCTGCCGGGAGTGGGGACAGCGCGCTGTTGAACGACCTCGCCTCGACGTCGACCGCTTCGAACTACATGTGGCTCACGCCGAACTTGTGCAACGACATGCACGACTGTTCCGTGGCGACGGGGGACACCTACTTGAAGGGCCTCCTGCCGCAGATTCTCAACAGCACGGTGTTCGCGACGACGCGGGCCGCCCTCCTCATCGCGTTCGATGAAGACAGCGGAGGCAAGGGTGCCCCCTACATGTACACCGTTTGGGCCGGTCCCACGGCGAAGACCACATACACGTCCGCCGCCGCGTACAACCACTTTTCGGTCCTGTCGACCCTCGAGTTGAACTGGAACCTGCCCTACCTGACGTCGCACGACCAAGGCGCGCCGAACATGAGTGAGTTCTTCACGACATCTTCGAAGGGCCCCACCGCACGATTCACCTATTCCCCGGCGTGGCCGCAGGCGAACGCCACAGTGACCTTCGACGCCTCCGCTTCCACCGATTCCGATCCGAACGCGACCCTGCAGTTCCGTTGGGACTGGACGAACGATGGCACGTGGGACACCCCTTGGAACGGCACGCCCACGGCGGGACACCCCTACGCCGCCGAAGGCACGTACACATGCCACCTCGAAGTCCAGGACAGCTTCGGCTTCACGGCGAATGCGACCCACACCGTTGTGGTAGACAGCACGCCGCCGAACACCGCAGCGTCTCTGTCGGGGACGACCGGCTCGAACGGGTGGTATCGCAGCTCGGTGAAAGTGACGTTAACCGCGACGGATCCGCTGAGCGGAGTCGCGTCGACCTTCTATCGCGTGGACGCGGGCGCGTGGAAGAAATATGCCGCGGCCGTGACGGTCGGTGGAGACGGATCCCACACCGTCGATTACAACTCGACCGATCGAGCGGGGAACGTCGAAACGATCCGCTCGACTCCGTTCAAGCTTGATACCATTGCTCCGAGCACCGCCGCGAGTTTGAGTGGCACGTTGGGCGGGAACGGCACGTACTACGTGGGCCCAGTGAATGTCACGCTCACCGCGACGGATGCGACGAGCGGCGTCGCGTCGACGACGTATCGGGTTGACGGCGGTCCCTCGGTAACGTACATCTCGACCTTCACGGTGAGCGGGAATGGAACTCACACGGTGGCTTTCTCAGCGACGGACAACGCAGGGAACGTAGAGACGACGAAGAACGTGGTCGTCCAGATCGGGAAACTGATCGCGTCTCCGCCGACGACCACCCTCGACGTCAACGGGTCTTCTGGGACCAACGGATGGTACGTAACGAGCTCCACCGCCACGTTGAATGCGACCAGCCCTTCCGGCTCCGCGGTGTCGATCGAGTATCGATTGGACGGAGGGCCATGGAGCGCGTACACAGCCCCCCTTGCCCTCGGCGACGGCGTCCACGTGGTGGACTACAATGCGACCGATGCGAATGGCATGAAAGAGGCCACGAAGACCGCGACCGTTCGTGTAGACAGTATCGCGCCGGCCCTGTGGGGCCTCGAGCCGTCCGGGCGGTCGTCCACCTCCAACGTGACCATCTCCTGGCGATCGTCGGATGGCGGCTCCGGGCTGAGCCGGTTTGAGATGAGCGTCGACGGCGCCCCGTTCCAGTCGATCGGAATGAGTTCGAGCCTGTCTCTCAATCTGCCCGACGGAGGACACAACGTTTGGATTCGGGCTATCGATGTCGCGGGCAACGTCGCGACCCAAGTCGTCTCGTTCCGGGTCGACACGAACCCGTTCAGCTTGACCGGCCCATACTACGGCGTGCCATTGTTGCTGCTCATCCTCGTCCCGATCTGGGCCTTGATCGCGGGCGCTCGCCGGCGCCGCCGGCGGAGGCGGGCGAGAGCATCGCAGAGAAGCATCTACGTGGCACGGCAACCCGTCTACAACGGGAAGCGTTAAGACCTGTCCCACCATCGTATCCGATAATTGGGGGACGGGCGAAGGCTGGAGCTTAAAGCGCTTGCTCGTCTGCGGGAGACCCTCGCGACGTCCCTGTTCCGGAACTCGTTCTTCCTGCTCGTCCGCTCGTTCCTCAACTACGGGATCGGATTCCTGTTCTGGCTCATCGTTGCTCACTTCTACCACGACGCGGAGGTCGGCGTCTCCGCCGCGATGTTGAGCGCTCTCCTCCTCCTCGCTCGGGGGGCGGCGCTCGGCCTGCCCACGGGATTGCTCCGGTACCTTCCTCCCGAGCAGGACAAGGCGGGCCTTCTGAACGGGGTGTTTACCCTCTCGGTGATCACTTCGATTCCTCTCGGACTCGCGTTTCTGGCTGGGCTGAGCCTGTGGGCGCCCCCCCTCTCCGCCCCCCTCGGGGATCCGATCCTCGCGGCGGTCTTCCTCACGTCGCTCGTCTTCTTCACGCTCGACGGCGCGATGGACAACGCCTTCGTCGCCGCGCGGCGCTCCGACTACGGGATGATTCGCTCGACCATTTTCTACGTCCTCCGCTTGCCGCTTTCGATCGCCGTCGTGGGTTTCGGGGTTTTTGGGATCATGTTCTCGTGGACCATCGCGCTCGTCGTCTCCGTCGTCGTGATGGGCTTCCTGCTCGTCCGGTTCTACCCGGGATACCGGCCCCGGCTCACGATTCGCCGGATCCGGTCGACGGGGATCATCGGGTTCAGCCTTTGGACGAACGCGACGGGCATCGTTCAGGGTGCCGCGGTGTTCTTGCTCCCCCTCATGATCATCAACGTGCTGGGCGCCTCGCCGTCCGCGTACTTCTACGCCGCGTACTCGCTTGCGAGCCTGCTCTATCTGGTTCCCGTCTCCTTCACGACGGCGCTCCTCGTCGAGGGATCCCATCCCGGAACGAGTTACGTCCGCGACGTCCGCGCGACGTTGCGTTACTCGGTCCCGATCCTCGGAGCCGCGATGGTTGGCACGCTTGTCTTGGGGCTTCCGATTCTCGAGCTGTTCGGACCGAGATACACGAACGCATTCGACAGCCTGCTTCTCATGGTGTTCGCAAGTCCCGTGATTCTCCTCACTTCCGTCTACACGACGGACCTCCGAGTGGGGAAGCGGGTTCGTCCTATCTTCTACATCACGGCGATCTCCTCCGCGTTCACGCTCCTGGCGGCGTATCTCTTGCTTCCCTCGATGGGGATCGTCGGCGCGGCGATCGGCTTTGTGGCGGGGCAGGTGCTCGCCATCCCGCTGTACATGCTCGAGAAGCGCCGATCGGCCCGAGCGAGTCCGAGCCGCGTCGTTGCGTCGTGACAGGCCGAGCGCCGAATTAGCGCATTCCAGACAGCGGTTCATCCGGGGTGGTCGTTCTTGACCGGCGAGGTCTTGCCCCTCAGGTAGGTATCGACAATCCGCATCACGTTCGAGCGGACCTCATTCACAGGCCCGTTCGCGTCGATCTTCGTCAGGCGGTGGACTGGCGCAAGCTTTTCGTACTCCTGGGCCACGCGGGTAAGCGCCTCGACGGGTTCCTCCCTCTTTCGTTCCCTCGCCCGGGACGGGTCGATTTCGAAAAGGAGGGCGACGTCCGGTGGAAACGAAATGCCCGTCAGGAGTCCTTCCACGGTCTGATGGCCTGGCCCGAACGACCGCAGGTAGACGATCACATCGACGGCGTATCGATCGACGACGACAACGGAGCCCGGCCTGAGCTGTCGCGCGAGGTGAGCCTGAACTCCGATGTAGTCCACGACCGTCAGCAGATCGAGCAGGAACTTCGCCGCGGGAAACGAACGTAGGTTCTCGGGGGAGTTCCCGATGCGTCGCCAGATCGCCTTGAAGGCGAGCGCGGGAGAGAGCGACCGCAACCCACCTCGGAAGAAGGGGCGGTGTCCATAGAAATACGTCGCGCTGACCCCTTGCCCCTGGAGGGTTCGAACGATTTCCTTGGCCACCGTCGTCTTGCCGGACCCATCAATTCCCGAGATGGTGAGCAGGACTCCCACGGACGCGAGCTGCTCGCTTCCCGGAACGGAATTCACGACGTCCTTGAGCACCACGGTGGGGTGCCGTTGCCGCAACGCGACGTAGCGTTCGACGTCCATGAGCGAGACTTCGAGCGGCATCCGCCGGAGCACGGATGCCAGGCGTAGCCCCCAAACGAACAGCACCCCGCCGATGCGCGGTCGCTCCGGAACCAGCATGAGATCCACGTCCGAGCGTTTGTTCATCTGCCCGCGGGCGGCACTTCCATACAGCACCCCGACCCGGATCCACCTCGACCTCCGGACCGCCTCGATCACACGATCCCGGTATCGGTAGAGCCGGTCCAACCGCGACGCGCCTTCCCGCATCGATCGAAGTTTCGCGTACCCCCCGTGGAGCAAGAACCACGCGGCGGTGTGGTACAAGAGCCAGCCGAGGAGGATCAGGGCGAACGGAACCCCCGAGACCCAAAGGAAGAGAATGACGAGTCCCTCCGTGATGGCCCGGCCGAGGCTCTCGGCGAGGGCGAACCAACCGACTCCCTCGAGGAGCCAACTTCCAAGGAGGATCCTCCATGTTGGGCGTTCGGGGCGGCCGCGGTATCGATCCTTCATCCGTCACCCGCCGCCCTCAGGACCCAAGTAGCAGCCGGCGAACCGTCTCCAAGTTCGGAGACCGGGACCGGACGCTGATGCATCGCTCCGCTCGGGCGATCGCCGCGGAGACGAGGAGCTCGTGCTCCGTCATGACTCGGCGCAGGTCCGGTTCGCGATAGAAGTAGGCGTAATGGTTCACGATCGCGGAAATCGGGCTGTTCCAGAGCTTCGAAATTTCTTCAAGATTCAACAACGTCACCCGACGAGAGGTCTCTTCCGAATCGAGCTCTTCAACCTGCTCTCGTCCCTTCTCGAGGATCACGATTGAGCGAATTCGTGCCCGATTCTGGATGGATCCGTCGATCTTGCGCTCCAGGGGCTTGAGGCGGAGATACCGAGAGATGGGCAGGGAGGAGACCCGGGAGCGCGCCGGCGGCATGTCAGGGTAACAGTACACCCTCCCCTCGCGGTCGACGATCGTGAAGTCTTCTGACATGTAGCCGTAGCCCGCTCGGACCATCTCGTTCGCGAGGACGGACTTCCCGGTGCCGCTGAAACCGAAGAGCAGGTAGGCGTCGTCGCCTTTCGCGACGGTCGTGGCATGACAGAACGCGAGCCCCTTACTCTGGAGCTTGATTGCGAGGATCAGATGGACGAGCCGGGAGAGGAGATCGGTGACCTTGAATCGGACGGGGACGAAATTGAAGTATGGTAGGGATGTGACGACGTCGGTCCTCTCGTCCGCGAGCCCGCTCACCCGGAATCGCCAGCGGGCTTTCGAACCCAGCAGATACATGATCGGGATGTCCGTCTCGTAGACGAGCTCGCCGTTGCCGACGTCGTACACCGTGAAGCCCGCCTCCCGGTTCACGGCTTCCGGAAGCGGGGCATCCAGATGTTCGACGAATCGAAGC